>JBGTRP010000837.1:0-3451 GCA_041940685.1 Acanthopleuribacteraceae bacterium | reverse complement strand
GCGTCTGGAAATCGAAGAAGTTTTTCCTCTGCCGTTTCGAGAAGTTCATCGTCTGGATCTACAGCCTCTTCCACAGGCTCGAACTCGCCGAGGCCGAGCGCATTGTTGGCGACATGAAACGCAAGGCCGGCAAAACCTAGCCGCCAAGACTCTGGACGCGGAGTCCAGTTGCCCCGGTTGAAAGCCTGGAGCAAGGCGAATTGCCTTTACCGCACCGGAGTGTAGTCCTTGAGGACCGCGAACACATCATCCAACTCCGGCCGTTGCACTGGGTCCTTGCGGCAGCAGCGCTCCCCCCAAGGGTAGAGCCGGTCCTCGCCAGGCTCGGAAATCAGAAACTGGATGAGCAGCAAACCGAGGAGGAAGACATCCGTGGCGGTTGTTTGTCGTTGAGAGCGGCCACCTTTTCCAGGAATCTGTTCCGGCGCCCGCCAACCAGGCGGGCCCATTTCTCCTCGGCCGCCGATATCCAACAGGGTTACCTGCAGCCTCCGGGGATTGTACATGAGCATCTGGGGACAGAGGCGCCCATGAACCCACCCATTCTTATGGCAGTCTCGAATCGCCCCGGCCACCTGCCCGAGAATGTGGATTTTCTCATCCAGGGATAGGAACCACCGCAATCGCTGTTCCAGCCACTTCCTTGATGAGGCGTCGTAGACCATGAAGACATCTTTGGACCACCAGCGGGGCCTTCCCGGATAGGGCCTGACGCGGTTGATGATAGGTCGCCCTTGCAACGCGGGCAGAACCAGCACGCCCGCCAGACCCCGCGTCAGGGCCATAGGGATATCCATGGGCGCCTGGCCTCCGGAAAGGTCCAGGATTTCAGGAAACGCGAACCCATTCAGCCAAGGCAACACCGACTCCCGCTCCACCTCGAAATACTCGATGAGGGGTCCAAAAACCGGGTTTTGTTGTAAAGCTGTCCAGTTTTGGGCCTCTTCTTTGGCAAGTTCCGCGTCCCAAACGACGCGTAAGGTCACGGGCCATTTCCGGCCCAGGAGATGGTTGACCCTGTACGCGGAGAGCATCACCCAGGAAGGGTCGCGGGCAAGCACTCCCAAAACCTCATAACCGGGCCACCCGGATCTCTCATCAGTTCCAAAACTCATATCCTATCCATAGCATATTTCTATTTTTTTGTTTTAATTTAATTAGGTTTTATACTTTTTCCTCAAATGTCCGCATTTGTCGCTGTGCGGAAAAACCCCTTACGCTTGGCCATTGGATTTGGAATGGATTCAAACCATTTAAAGTCGTTGCGGACAGAAACCAAGTACGGAAATGAAACATTGATGATAGATCACCAAAAATAGACGCTTCTGAAACGCGCTTATCTCAAGGCTTTTGCATATCGATAAAATCGTTTAGGTTTTCCACCGCGTGAATAAAGCAGCTTTTATGTGCCTTTTTAAAAAATGAGTAAAAAAATATAAAAAATCTCATCAGAGGCCGGATCAGAAGCTCTCCGTGAGGAATTCATCTCCATTTACCCAATCAGGGAATGCGGCAATTCCTGGGAGACTCGCACGCCGCGAGCGGCTACCGCTCGGCGCCTCTCGTCTCCGTGCCCTTGGCTCCGGGTACCCAATTCCCGGGGGACTCGCTCGGCCTGTCGGCCTCACCGGCGCCTCCCTCTCTCCGCCTTGCCCTTGCCGCATTCCATCGATGAAATTCGCGGCTTTCGCGATGACCGAAACCACCATGCCTCGCGAGCAAACCTACAAAGCCAAAATAGCCTAACCAACGCGTTTACAAGGAAATCCAACGGTTGGCCAACCTCCTTGTTTCACCGCCCCCAGGATCGCCCTGTTCGGGTGAGACGATCCCAGGATCGGATAAAACAAAGGAGGAAATCATGACCAAATCGATTGGACGGCCCATGAAGTATCGCGCGTTTTTGGAAATCCTGGACGACGCGACCATCTACACCCCCACTACCATTCTCAGACTTGGCGAGAGCCGTGGTCTGCTCGAACCCAGCAATGATCCGGAGGAGTTGAAAAAGCAGAGGATCAGGGTGCGACACGCCCTGGCCCGCTACAGCTCCAACCATTTCTTCCCCAACAGGGGAGATGGGTTTGTCTGCATGAAAGGCCAGGCCCCGATCCGAGGCTGGACCGGTGAACGCTGGAAACGCGATCTGGACTAGCCAAAGCGGGCCATCCGCCTCCGGAGTGGATGGCCCTTCTTTCATCCTCGGGGGCTGACTTTCCCATGCCGAGGTCGGCAGAATCAAACCAACCCCCACTTGTAAAAGCTTCGGCCCCTGCCTACCGGAGCAATTGCCAAATCGAATGTATTTTGCGTTTAAAAATCATTCAAAAAATTTTTTTGTTGAAAACTATTTCATTGATGACTATGATCCATGCTGAATTTTATTGCCGACTCTTTTTGTGAGTATCCTCAGCCAGCCCTCGGCGCGTCGGTCTCCCTTCGGAGTTTCCGGCGCTTCGAAGGAGGGTGCTATCGACTCCCAATCCGGCAAAAGGAGACACCATGGAAACCATCGAACAAATCGACGACCAGTTATCCCTGATCCTTTACCGGCTCTGTGACGGGATCATCCCCATGAAGAAGGCCCTCAAGCAAATCCATGTCATCACGCGCAAACCCGCGCTCATTCCGGTCAATGATTGGCCCAAATACCACAAGTGGCCCACGGTCTCCGCATTGAGAACCTATATCTTTCACGCGAAGGAATACGGTTTCGAGGACTGTGTGGTCCGTCGAAACCGCAAGGTGTTCATTCGTGAAGACGCGTTTCGAACCTGGATGGAAACCTTCGAGGAGGAATCATGTTGATGAAGAATCGTCCCCAAAGATCTTGTCGTTCATGGCGGCCACGACCCCGGCGGTATGCGCCGCGGTCAAATGGGCGTAGCGTTTCACCATCTGGAGGGTCTTATGGCCAAGAATCTCGGCGATCTCGGCCAGGCTCGCGCCGTTCATGGCAAAGTAGGAGGCCGCGCTGTGGCGCAGGTCATGAAATCGAAAATCCTCGATTCCCGCCCGGCGCAGAGCGGTATCCCAACCTCGCTTCAACTCCAATGGCTTGTTGGTTTTCCCGGGAAAAAGCAGGTCCGTACGCATACCCTCCTCGGCGAGAAGCTCTTTCACCAAAACCAACGCCAACCCTTTCAGGGGAACCAAACGGCGTTCGTCGTTCTTGGTGTACTGAAACACCAACTGCTCCCGATCCAGATCAATATCGCGGCGTTGCAGGTTCAGGATCTCACCGCGCCGGCCGCCGGTGGACAGAGCAACCACCACGATGGGATACAGCAAGGGTTGCCTGCTCTCCCGGCAGGCACTCAACAACCGAGCCCGTTCCTCATCGGAGAGGAAGCGGGTTCGGCCCCGTGGTTCCTTGCGTTGCTTTATGCGGGAGCAAGGGTTTTCTGACACCCACTCCCATTCATCGCGCGCCACGGAAAACACATGGCTC
>JBGTRP010000836.1:0-3452 GCA_041940685.1 Acanthopleuribacteraceae bacterium | reverse complement strand
GATCACGGCGACGACGAGGACGCCGATCGGGTCCTCCTCGAGCTGATCGAGGCGCGTGCGGCCGTCCCCGACGGTCAAGCCGGTGAACACCCCCATCGGCAGGGCCATGCGCTGCGCCTCGTCGTCCGGCGGCTCGAGGAGCGTGAGCGGCTCCTCCATGTCGGCGAGGGGCGGCGCCTCCTCGGGCAGGTCGACGCAAGCGACACCGCCGAGCAGCACCAGCAGGGTGAGCAGCGCCGGAACGGGACCGGCCGCGGGGCGCGCGGCGCGCTTCGGCGAGCTCAAGGGATCGACCTCCGGGAGAAGAGCGCGAGCGCCGCCGCTGCCCGGGGGCGTCACGACGTCGCAGGTCCGCACCGGCGGTTGTGCCGGCTCCGCGGGTACGCCGACGCTCTCGATCCGGCAGTCGAGCACCGGCGTCAACGTCTTCCCCGAGAAGCCGGTGCTCGGATCGCATCCAAATCCCTATCTGGTCCGCGATCCAATGGGCGAACGCCTCTCGCGCCGCGTCCGCGCTGAGGCTTTGCGTTTCGGCGGGATGAAGCGCCAGGCAATGCAACGCGGGGCCCGAATCACCGGCCAAGCGATTACCGGGATCGCCGCATGTCACCGGCTCATAGCGGATGTCGAGCCCTTCCCGATGTAATTCGTTGCGGCGGAACAAGCGGGGATCGGAGAAAACCGCATTGATTGCCTCGGTCATGGGCGCCGATGCCCGGTAGTTGGCGTCGAGTCGCAACACGCGGCCGTCTTGTTCCGCGATTTGGTTCCTGGCCATGAGATAGGTGTACACATCGGCGCCGCGGAAACCGTAAATCGCTTGTTTGGGATCGCCGATCAGAAAGAGCACATGCCGTTCCGAGTTCAGGAACAGGGAGGAAAAAATGAACCACTGATCCGCATCGGTATCCTGGAACTCATCGATGATGGCGTAGCGGTAGCGTTGGCGTAAGGCCTCGGCCAGTGAGGACGGGCCGGGCGCGGCCAGGCTTTCGGCCACAAGGCGGATCATGTCGTCGAAATCGATCCAGCCGCGCTCGCGCATTTCCGCGTGCAGGAACTCCCGCAAGGAGGGTAGCAGTTGAAGAAGCAACAAGTTCTCTGAAGAACAGGCATGGCTGGTCAACGTCTCGGTATGTTCCAGGAAAGCGCGCAATTCCGAGGAGATCTCCTCGATGCCGTTGATTTTTCCTTTTTTGGGTTTTAGGAAGCCCCAGGCGACGCGGTAGTGGAAGATATCGAGTCCCATCTCTTCGATTTTGGATAATACCGAAAGCCATTCTCCCCGCAGCGCCTCTCCGCGAGCCTTGGAGTATGCCGCCGCGAGGTTGCGAAGCGTTGGCTTATTGAGGTTTAAACGTGCGATTTCCTCACTGATGTCCATACTTTCGACACATTCCCGCCAGGCGGATACGGCTTGGCGGGCTTCCTTCAGGTCGGGGAGAATATGGCCCTTTTTAAACGCCAACTCGGCCAAGTTGCCGCTCAAACCGAAAACCCGACGCGAGGGTCCGCGATCGCGTTTGGCGCCTTGCCAGGACAAGGCGAGAATTTGTTCGCGCAAGGGGGCGTCTTGCGCCAACACCCCTCGTCGCAGGAACTGCTGAAAAAGGGTTTCGAACAGGGGCCTGAGGCTCACTTTTTCCAACTCAAAGGGTTGGCCGTTCTCAAAAGCAAAATCCTTCAGCACCTGATGGCAGAAACCGTGGATGGTAAAGATAGAGGCCTTGTCGAATTCGAGCAGTGCGACCTCCAGCACTTTCCTGGCCTTGGCGTCCAGCGCCCAACGAGCCGCTTCCCGCGCTTCGCTCCCAGACCCTTCCTCCAATGACAATAGCTGGTGCAGCTTCTCCCGAATGCGAAGTTTTAGCTCGCGGGTTGCCTTTTCCGTGAAGGTCACCAACAAAATTTCCTCGATCGGGACCTCCCGCAGTAGGAGCTCGATGACCAAATGCTCGATGGTGTAGGTTTTGCCCGTTCCGGCGGAAGCCTCGATCAAATGATGGCGGTGGATGTCCAAGTCCTGGAGGATATCGGGTTTCCGGTAGTAGGCGGTCACCGCTTCACGCCTCCTGGATGAGTTTCCCAGCCGGGCAGTCCCAGGGCCCGAAACAGGGGGCCGAACCGCTTCGCGACCAGGGGCGCTACCCGCTCCAGAGTGGGTCGCGTACGCCAATCCGAGAGTGGACCATAGGCGGATGCGCTGGATTTATGTCCCGCGAGAATGGATTGAAGCTCCTTTTCGTAGCGCGCCTGCATCTCATCCGCGTCCGTGGTTTGACCCAATTTCAAGGCCACCTCTACCGGTAAAAGGTAGTTATGGGGTTGACGGCAAATGTCTTCCACGAGCCGATGCAGGTAGTTTCGGGCCTCATCGCGATCAAAAGAGTAGGGAACCACGGTCGAAACCTGACCTCCAAAATCGATGACCGCGGTATGGAGTTCTCGGCTCAGACCCAGGGCGGAGAGCAAAACCGCATCGAGAAGCCCTCGGGTGAGATGTCTGGCGGTAGGCTTTTTCGATTTCGTTCTGCCCGTGGTGAAATAAAGAGAATGCCGCTTGTCGTGGTTGGAAAAAATATACTGGGTATGACCTGTGATTTCCACCGCGAAAGCGCCCGCCTCGTTGTGCAAATGCAGTTGAATGGGGTCCACGAGATTGGGAGGCGCCGTGGGCGCGGTGCTCCTTCCCAAACGGATTCGATCCGCATTCTTTGCCAGACCGAGCCTGGCGATCGCGCCCAACCAATTCTCCAGGGTCGCGGTGAGCTCGCGTTTGGTCAGGCCATAGAGCGGCCCGCTGGGCATGAGTCCCTTGAGCTCATAAATGCGGGCGTATTGGTCGACCAATTCATCGATGGGGGGCTGGGAATCCCGTTCTTCTTCCTCGGGGTTGAGCAGGCGACTCAGAGAGGCGTGCAGTAGGGCGTTGAGTTCCAGGGAATCGGGAACCAGGGGCTCATCGTTTTTTTCGGCATCGGCGAGGCGTCGCTCCTGGAGCCGGAGCACTCGGGCCGCGCTGGCCTGAAGCGGACACTCCAGGAAACGCCGAATCTGGTCGATGGTGAGGTGGACCGTTTTCGGAGGCTGATAGGACGAATCCGTCAATATTAGCTCGGACCAGTCGATATCGGCTTCTTCCCGGTTTCCATCCTCCGGCCGCCTTTCAGCGGAGGGTTCCCTTTTGTCGTCCCGCGCGCTCCACCGGGCGCGGGCCAATCCCTCGGCGAAGGGGTCGTAGCTGTTGTGGGCCGATCCGGGCCGGGCGGGCCGGAACCGGTAGCGATCGGCGTAGCTTTTAAGCGGTTGGGATTCGACGCCAAACTCGGGGAGGTAGAAACGAAGCCAGTGCAACAACTCCGCGACCACCGAGGAGGGGTTCATGGGTTCTCCCGTACGCGCGTCGCGATCCACGAAACTGAGAATCAGGCGTTGGCCCGCGGCCATCAGAG
>JBGTRP010000835.1:0-3453 GCA_041940685.1 Acanthopleuribacteraceae bacterium | reverse complement strand
GCTCACACAGGGGGGATGGTCGCGATCAGGCCACGATCTGGGCGAGCTTGCCCGTGGCGTACATCGAAGCGATCTCACTCAGACCGATCGGCTTGATCTTGCCGGCCTGGCCTTCACATCCGAATTCGAGGTAACGCTGCTTGCACACGGCCTTGGCGGCTTCGCGGGCGCGGTCCGGCTGGCCCGCGCAGATGGCCTCGGTCAGTTCGCCGTGCTGACTCATTTCTTCCTCATGATCCGGGTGTTTGCGCAGCAGCACCTTTTCCACCGCGTGCGCCAGCCGTTCGGCCTCCACCGGCTTCAGCAGATAGTCCAGCGCGTTCACCTCGAAGGCGCGGATCGCGTAGTCGTCGTGAGCCGTGGTGAAAATGACCGGCGGCGCGTGGTCCAGTTCGCCCAGCAACTCGAAACCGCTCTGGCCCGGCATGTGGATGTCCAAAAACAAAAGCTCGGGCCGCAGCCGTTCGATCAGACCGCGCGCCTCCTCCGCATTGGCGGCCTCGCCCACCAGCTTCAGTTCCCCATGGTGGCGCAGCAGCCGTTTTAGCTCGTTGCGCGCCAGGCGTTCGTCGTCCACGATCAGGGTTCTCATGGGCTCAACTCATGGGAAGGCAAAGCTCGGCCAACACGCTTTCCCTCGTGGCGTTGCGCAGGGAAAACCGAGCCCGTTCGCCGTAGTGCAGGGCCAGTCTTTGCAGCACATTGGGCGTGCCCACGCCCGTGCCGTTCCGATTGTCTTGCAGTTGTCCGCTATTGGTTACCCGCAGCTCCAAATGCTCCCCGCGCCGCCGCGCGGAAAGCCGGATCTCGCCGCCCCCGGGCAGGTTCGCCACCCCGTGTTTCACCCCGTTCTCCACCAGCATCTGCAACAGCATGATGGGTACCGGTTCCTCCATCACCTCGGGCTCGGCATCGATGCGGTAGCGCAGCCGTTCCTCCAGCCGAATGGATTCCAACTCCAGGTAGTTGCGCACGGAGGCCAGCTCCTGTTTCAGCGGAACCAGCGCCTGTTTGTGGGCCTGTAGGGATTCGCGCAACAGGCCGGCCAGGTGGGTGACCATCCGCTGCGCCCGTTCCGGGTCCTCGTCGATCAGGGCGCGGATCCCGTTCAGGCTGTTGAAGATGAAATGCGGGTTGAGTTGGGATTTGAGCGCCCGCAGCTCGGCCTCCTTCAGGTTGGTTTCCATCTGCCAGCGCGCCACCTCCGCTTGGCGGAAGCGCCAGAAATAATGCACGCTGAAGTAGATCAGCGCCCATACCAGCACCACCGAGCTCCAGTTCAGGAACATTCCCGCCACCCGCGTCAGGTTGAGATCGGCCGCCTGGATGGCGTCGCAAACATAGTAGAACCAACCCAGCGTCAGGATGTCGATCACCGCGCCCGTGACCAGAATCGCAAAAAGAATGCGCGGCAACAAATGCTTCAGCGGCAGCGCCACCCAGCACTGGCGCCGAATCACATGGCGCAGGCCATGGGTGCAGATCAATGCGATGCCCGCGGATCCCAACAACGAGGGCAACCGCACCCAACTGGATTGGTTGAACAGCAGGTACAACAGAAATTGAAGGAAACCGAAACCCGTCCAGCCCAGGATCTGGCACAGCCAATAACCGCCCAGGCGCGAGCGGATCGCGGACCAGGCGCGCAAACGCGCGGGCCGCGCGGCCGCCATGGCCGTTGGCAGCGGCCCATTCATGGTTTCGCTCTTCCCGCTCATCTTTCCTGCTCCGCGTGATTTGGATTGCCCTACTACATACACGAGAAATTGCCTGCCAGGGTTTCCGGGGCAAGCGGCAAGGCAAGCCACAAGCTTCATGCTGCAAGCCCCAAGGCCAAGTTGATGGCCTGGCCCCTTACAAGCCGCAAGTGACAAGCTTCATGCCGCAAGCACGAAATTGGATGGCTTGGCCCCAGGCAAGCTCCAGAGACAAGTTGATGGCCTGGCCCCAAATAAAACGTTGTGATCCAGGGTCTTGCAGCAATGGCCAAATCCCGATTTGGATCCATGGTGGACTCGCCCTTGGCCAGGTTATTCGATTAAGGCGGCTTTCCAGCGCCAGCCGAACCAGCCGGGGGTCGGGGCCTGACCGCGAAGGGTGATCATGCCGTCTCCTTCATCGGGGAAATTGTGATAGTTGGAAAACCGACACAGGGTGATCCGAATCCTTTGCAACAGAAGCCTCCGGTCCGCCTTTTCGGAACCTTCCACTAGGCCCAGCGTCTCCGCGAACCTGGCGATGGTCGCTGGCGTGTACAGGTCGTGATCCTCCAATCTGAGAAGAATTTCCCGGTACTTCATGGGCCTGCCGATGGGTCTTTTCATGATCCCCCCCCGATCGCTTTCAAAATGAATATTAGTATAATATTATTTGATCATTGTACAAAAATATTATGTTATTTAAATATAATTCACGAATAAATTAGTATTAAATTTTATTTAATTTGCATTTGTTTGGTATACAAGTATTATTTGCTTAAAATAATCATCTCATATACTGTGGTTGCTTCTTGAGTTTTATTGCTGAATTCTATTATGAATACATATAACGCCGGCAAAGCAACCGGCGCAATCGACCAAGGAGGCTATTGGTGAGAAAAAAGAAGAAAGTAGAACAGATTTTCCAAAATGACGAAATGGAGTTGCTATCCGTGAACAGTCGCTGGACGCCCGAGGAGCTGTTCGCCCAGCAGGGCATTTTTTTCCTGAAGGACGTGGTCAAAATCCTCCCCGTGGACCCCGTAAAGGTGAAGAAAAAAGCCAATGAGATTCGCGCCTGCCGCCGGAATCCATGGGAGGTGATGGGCGCCCGCAAGGTTTGGAACCACTGGATCGTGCGCATGAAAGTGTTCGCGCCTTTTTACCAAGAGCATCTGGTATCCAAGGTGCGGAGTCTGGAGCAAGATTGGGACGGCAACACGCTGCTGCAACAGAAGGGCTTGTTTTACCTCACGGACGTGTGCAAACTGATCCCCTTCTCTACCCATCAACTGCGCTACCAGGCCAAACGCACCCCCAATGCCAGGCGGGAGATCGGCATCTACAAGGACGAGGAGATCAAATCGTTCCTCATCGACATGGAAACCTTTTCAAAGTGGATCACGGGGCTGTGGAACGAGGGGCGGAAGAAATAGTCCGGCTCACCCGGTCCGGCGGGGTCATTGGGCGGCAAGCCAGGTTTGCCCATTGACCCGATCGCGGGGCCGGGTTTTCCTTTGCCGAAGGTGGTGTAGAAACTCTTGCAGCGGAACCGCAAACGGTTGCTTGAAGGAATAAATCGGCCATCCGACCTCGTTGACTTTTCTTTCACGGGTGTAGTATGTTTTTCTCATCACCATAAATTGGCTTTTCCAGCAGAATTGTCTTCCTGAAAAAGATCAGTGCTTTAATAAATTCTGAAGCCTCTCCGTGGCCAGTAGTTTAAAGGCGAGCCAGGGGGTCTCCCGTGAGTCCG
>JBGTRP010000834.1:0-3457 GCA_041940685.1 Acanthopleuribacteraceae bacterium | reverse complement strand
ACCGGTCGCGGCGGTGCGGATGAGAGCGTGCTTTTCAGTTTGTCTCGGGGCATGAGCACACTGGGTTTTGCCCATGGCTTAGGCACGGAGTTTCGCGTCGCCGATGATTTCGATATTCCCGGCCCTGAATCCTGGCGGGTGGAGGCGATTACTTTTTTCGCCTATCAAACCGGCTCCGGCCTCAACTCCACGATTACCGCGGTCAATCTGCGCATTTGGGATGGCCGGCCCGGCGAGAGCGGGAGCGCCATCCTGTGGGAAGCCGCCCGTCGGAAGGGAAGCGGCGCCTGGAGCAACATATTTCGCGTTGAGGAGACCCAAAGTGGCATGGCCACCGATCGTCCGATTATGGAGATCGTGGTTCCGGTTAGAATCAGCCTGGGCATGGGCGGCTATTGGCTGGATTGGCAAAGCGAGGGCTTGCCCGGGCTGGGTGGCGTTTGGGCGCCGCCGATTGCCGGCGACGGAGATTCGGAGGCTACCGGAAACGGCTTACAGTCGTTCGACGGCGGCCTCACCTATGGCGAAGCCGTGGACAAAAAAAGCGGAAAGCGTCAAGGATTCCCCTTTATTGTGAGCGGCACCGCCTTTAGCGGGTGCGGCGGTCCGGTGGGCCGGTTACACTGTCCCTTCCAATCCGGAAAATCCTGCAATATCGCCCAAGGTTCCGCGGTTTGCAATCCCACTTGCGGCAGCGCCAAGCGTTATGCCTTGTCAGGGAACCAGACTGAAGGTCGTTTGTTTTTTATCAGCGGATCGCTGCAAGGCGTCACCGAAATCACGGGAACCGCCCATGTAAGGCGGCCCGACAACAGCATGGAGGCCCTGGCGCCCTTTTCCCTGATTCAACCCGGCGACCTTGTCTTCGCGGCCTCAACCGATGTGGTGATCCTCGCGGAAAGGCTCGACATCGATGAGCAACGGTTTCCGCCCGAGGATTCTCTGAACCTGGAATTCGAGGGCGCGGCCGATGAAATTCTTTGCGGCGAGGTGCTGCTCGAACAAGAAGGGGGCTGCGCCGGCCCAAATAACAATCTGTTCATCTTCGGCGACTACAGGATTACGCCTCATGAGCGCTACTCTGATTCCCGCTTCATGGCGCTTGGCGCGAGGCTGATCGACAAGAACACCCTGGAGGTATTCAATGGCGCGGACAGCGCGGGCCCGATCGTGGTGGAAAATAGAAACTCCGGGGCCCTTACCATGCTCGACCCGGGTGAAACTCGGCAATTCATCTACCTTTACCCCATACCCACGCTTTCGGATTTCGCCCTGGCGATCTTGGTCTTCCTGTTGATGGTTTTGGGCCTCATGTTCCTACGCAGGGTTTCCGCGTCGAGAAACCGCAATTTTCCGGCTACTCACTCATAGGAAAGCGTTCGGCGCTTCGCTGGGCTCATCCCTCTTGTCGGTCCAGGTTCTTCGCGGGAAAAAGCGCCAACCTTGGCTATTGGTCAGCCGCTTTTATCCTCTTTCAGGCCCAGGGCGGGCAACTCCTTTCGCGCTTCAGGGCGGCCGCTCTTGGCGCCGATGGCCCGCAGCGCGTCTACATGGCGGTGGAAATCGCCTCCCGTCAACTTCGATCCCAAGTATTTCAGGCCGAATCCACAACGGCGGCATGCATCCCCGATTACGTAGCCCAAATATTGACCGACCCGTCTCCGTGGGAATGGAAGCTCATCGCGGCGGAGAAGGCTCAAGCCCCAACGGAACTGACGCGCCAGGTCCATGTCGGGATCGATGCGGCAAGCCGCGCCGGCCGGCGTGTGATAGCGCGAGGGGCCAAAGGGATGGGGTACGGCGTCCATGATCGCTTTCAACGCTCGCGCCAACTCCGGATGCGGTAAATCGCGGCGGAATACCGTGGAATGCATGTGGCGGACCGTCTCGCGCCAGGCCGGAAAAGCGGCGCCATAAGCGAGGGCGCTGCCGTCGGGCCGTTGCGGTTCCCCGGCGATGAGCCCCAAATACTGTAGGGCCGTGGCATGTACCCAAATGCGCCAATATTGTTTGAAAACCGCGAAATCCTTGAAAGATTCCACCATGCCGCTGACCACGAGGTCAATGAGGTTGATTTCCTGGCGGAAGGGTCGTTCCAATACCTGGAACCGGGCTTGAGAGAAGTTGCCATCCCGCATGGCTCTTTGAGCGAGAGGCACGAAGCGCAGGATGAACGCCTGGGTCAGCAACAGTCCCGTGCTGAACAGGGGCTCCACGAAACCCGCGGCATGGGGCGTGAGCACGAACCCATCCCCGCTGATTCGGTCGGAGCGGAACTGGACGCGGCCGCTTCGCACCAGCGGCCGGATAGGCGTCATGGCGCCCAGGTGTTCGCGAATGGAGGGGAAACGCCGCAAGATCTCCTGAATTTCTTCCTCCGGCGCAAGCGAGGCGTTGAGTGGAAAGGCATCCGTGTTCAGCATGAATCCCACGCTGGCAAATCCCGCGTCGAACGGGATGACCCATACCCAGCCGCCCTCGAAGCAATGGTGAACCGTGCCGGCCTCGCGGTTAAAACGAAAGGGATTGCCGCCCAGGCAGGCATCCAGGGAGCGGAGGCCCCGGAAGTGGCCGAAGATGGCGCGTGAGCGCGTGTGGAGCTTGGGTTCGCTTTGCCGTAGCCCGAATTTTCGGGCAAGGAAGGAACCGTGTCCGGAAGCGTCCACCACGAACCTGGCCGTCACTTCGCGCGGTTCCGAGGCCGTCTTCAGGCGTATCCGCACCTCGTCCTGGGTCTTTTCGAACTCTTGCAGTTCGGTGTGGTCGCGATAATCCACGCCGTAATCACCGAAGCGCGAGACAAGGTAGGCATCCGCGTCGGCGCGCAGCATATGCACATCGGGCCCGCGGGGCAAGCCGAAGGTTTCGAACAGCAACTGGTCTCCCTCGGCGAGCGTCCGACCTTCCTGATGTAACCCGAACCAGAAATGGCGTTTGGGATAGCCGGTCAGACCATGGGCGCGCAAACCGGTGTAATGGGTGATGTGCTCCAGTTCCGGGATGCCATATTCACGGGCCAGGTAGCGGAAGCCGTAGGTGGTGGAAGGAATGGTGGACTCGCCGATGGCGAAACGCGGGTGTTGGCCGCGTTCGATCACCAGGGTGCGGCAACCCACGCGGGCTAGGGCGAGCGCCAGCGCGGAACCGGCAATACCGGAACCGATCACAACGATGTCGTAACGCTCGCGCAGGGGATCACCTTCCGTTGTGGGGAGTGCCCTCAGTATCCTGCCATTGAGGGCAAAACGCAAGCGCCAAACCCGGTTGGGGCTCCGTGGAATGCCGAGTACAACTCGGCGATCCTGAGAGAATGCCCTGGGATCGCCGACTTGCAGTCGGCTTCCTTTGCCGCCAGACCGCCCCGGTTTGCCGCTAGCTTTTGACCACGAACGGCGCGAACCATGCGAATGGAGACTATCGATCGGAAGAAATTGGATCGGGGATGATCTTTTGTGGC
>JBGTRP010000833.1:0-3460 GCA_041940685.1 Acanthopleuribacteraceae bacterium | reverse complement strand
GGCTGGCTCTCCAAGCGCGTCGGAACCGCGCTCACCGCGCCGGATCTCGCGCCGGAGGGCTTCAGCCTCGTCGGCGGTCGGCTCCTGCCCTCCGGGGAGAAGGTCGCCGCGCAGTTCATGTATCAGGATTATTCCGGCAACCGCATCTCGCTCTACGTGACGCAGTCCGCCGGAACGAACGAAACCGGCTTCCGCCTGTTCGAGAATGCGGACGCCCGCGCGTTCTACTGGCTGGACGGCGGTTTCGGCTATGCGATCGCCGGCGCGGTTCCCGAAGCGACCATGGAGGCGGTGGCGCGCGCTGCCTACAGGCAGCTCCTTCCCAGCGCCGCGAAAGGTTAGCGGATGGCGACGGAAACTGTCACAATTCGGCCTGAATCGCGGCGCGAAACGCGGCAAACAGGGAAAGCGCGGTCAGGGCGGCCGATGCGATGGCGAAGCCCTTCCCAATGGCGGCGGTAGTGTTGCCTACCGCGTCCAGGTTATCGGTCCGCTCGCGGACCTCGGGGGGCAACTCGCTCATTTCGGAGATGCCGCCGGCATTGTCGGCGATCGGCCCGTAGGCATCCACGGCCAACTGAATGCCGGTGGTGGAAAGCATGCCGAATGCGGCGATGGCGATGCCGTACACGCCGGCGAGGTAATGGGAGCCCAGAATCGCTGCCGCGATATAAATCAGCGGCAAGGCGGTGGAGCGCATGCCCACGGCCAGACCCGAGATGATGTTGGTGGCCGGCCCCATGGTGGAGCTGTCCACGATCTCATTGACGGGCTTGCGGTTCTTGGCGCAGTAGTACTCGGTGGTGAAACCGACCGCCAGACCGGCCGCCAGGCCGATCACCGTGGTCAGGAAGAGATCCATGGAGGTCACCAATCCAAAGTTGGCGAAGTCGAATCCGTCACCGACAAAGTGGTTGATGATGAAGTAGGAAAGGATGGTCATCAGCACCGCGGCGCCGAGGGTGCCCATGTTCAGAGCCGTCTGAGGGTTGCCGCCTTCGCTGGTGCGGACGAGGAAGGTTCCCAAAATGGAAACCAGAATGCCGACCGCGGCCAGGGAGAGGGGCAGCAGAACCGAGTTGGCCGCTGCCGCGCCATCGCTGAGGTAGACCGTGCCGATCACCATGGAAGCGATGATGCAGCCCACGTAGGATTCGAATAGGTCGGCGCCCATGCCGGCCACGTCTCCCACGTTGTCGCCCACGTTATCGGCGATAGTCGCTGGGTTGCGGGGATCGTCCTCGGGAATGTCGTTCTCGACCTTGCCCACCAGGTCCGCGCCCACATCCGCGGCCTTGGTGTAAATGCCGCCGCCCACACGAGCGAAGAGCGCGATCGAGGAAGCCCCCATGGAGAAGCCGGTGATGACCCGCACCACCTTGGCCAGATCCGCGCCGCCCAACAGGTTCATGCCCTCCACGGAGAACAGCAGCAGCAACAGGCCCATGCCCAGGATGCCCAAACCAACCACGGACATGCCCATCACCGCGCCGCCGCCGAAAGCAATGCTCAACGCCTTGTTCAGGCTGGTGCGCGCCGCGTTGCTGGTGCGGACGTTGGCCGCGGTGGCCACCCGCATGCCGAAATAACCGGCGAGCCCGGAACACAGCGCGCCGACGATAAAGCTCAGGGCGATCAAGGGACTGGTTTCGGGATCGCCGCTGTTTTGCCAGATCAACAGCAGGGCCACGATGAGAACGAAACCAGCCAAAACCTTGTACTCCCGGGCCAAAAAGGCCATGGCGCCCTCGCGGATGTAACCGGCGATTTCCTTCATGCGGTCGGTGCCGATTTCCGCCCGGTTAATGCCTACCGCCTTGATATATGCGAATAGCAGAGCGACGAGCCCCGCCAGCGGAAAGAGATATAATAATCCTTTGGTCAACTTGCTCCTCCAATGTTCGATTCATGGGGCCCACGATCGTTTTCGGGATCTGGATTGCCCTTGGTGTTGAAGCTGGACATGAGGCTGTTGATATCCTCCGTCAGCCAGCGGCTCGCGGCGTCTGCCGCGCGCTCCAAGGCGCCCTCGATGATGGGCCTCTCCTCCTCTGTAAAAGCGCCCAACACGAGATCGGTCAGCGGTTCACGCGGATGGTCGGCCGCGTGTCCGGCGGGACCCGTTCTCGGACGGATGCCGATGCGCAGACGCGGGATTTCCTTTGTCCGCAAGGTCTCGATGATATGCCGCATCCCCTTCTGGCCACCCGAGGACCCCTTGGGTCGGATGCGAATCGACCCCAGGGGCAAGGCCACATCGTCATAGGCAACCAAAAGGTTGCGAGGCTCGATGCCGCGCGGGGATAGAAACGACGCCACGGCTTGGCCGCTGAGGTTCATAAAGGTCGTGGGTTTCATCAGGTAAAGCCGTTTCTCCCGCCAATTGGCCGTATATAAAACATAGTAATGGTAGGTCTCCACTTTATCGGGACCGAAACGCTCTATCAAGCGGTCAACGAGCAAAAACCCGGCATTGTGCCGGGTTCCCTCGAACCGCTCGCCCGGGTTCCCCAGGCCGACAATCAAACGTTCGTCCATAAGGCAAAAGGCAACTGGGCTTATTCGGTCTCGGCTTCCTCGGGCTCCTCGCCCGTTTCTTCAGCCTCGACAGCAATTTCTTCCTCTTCCTCCTCCTCGACAATCTCGCGCTCGGGCTCGTGTACGACCGCGATGACGTCTTGGAGATCAGCCTGGTATTCCACGCCGTCGAGCTCGGGCAGATCCTTCACCCGGATGGCGCCGTCCAACTCCAGGTGAGAAACGTCAATGCCGATGGTGCCCGGCATATTGCCCGGAAGACATTCGATGTCAATTTCATGGCGCACCGTGTTCAACACGCCGCCCAGCTTCACGCCCACGGGCGTGCCTTCCATCGAGAGCTGGATGGTGGCGATGATCTTCTTATCCATGTCGATGCGGAGAAAGTCCACGTGCATCAAGCGATCGGTGACCGGGTGGCGATCGACCGCCTTGATCATGACATGGCGCGTCTCCTTGGTGTCCCCGAGGCGCAGGTTCAGCACACTGTTCATGCCCTTCTCGGAACGGATGACCTTGTTGATGGCCTTGGGCTCTACCACGATCACGCGCGGATTTACACCGTAACCGTAAACCACGCTGGGGATCAGGCCGTTCCTCCTCAAGCGTTTCGATTCCTCCTTGCCGCGCCACTCCCTGGGCTGAACGACAATTTCCTGAATGCTCATGACGATCTCCTTGAATTCACCAAAACCTGCTTGGCTGGTATTCCATATTTCCAAAAAAAACGCAAAAAATTCAAAAAAAACACCCTATGACCCTAAAAAGGGTGTTTTTGAAGAGATCTCGATCTCCTCTATAACTTCCCACCATTTAGAAATTCCAAAAAATATTTTTTCAGAAATATTTTTCACGAAACAAAAAAACATTTCAAAAACATTTTGAAAAAAATCAAACAAAATTTCAAAAAAGTTAAAAAAAT
>JBGTRP010000832.1:0-3460 GCA_041940685.1 Acanthopleuribacteraceae bacterium | reverse complement strand
ATCCTCGGTTAGAACTAGGCCGTGAGGGGCAGTCTCCCCGCCCGTGAGCCAGGTGCAGATATGACCCGCGCTTGATTGGGCCGTGAGCTTTCCTGTGGTTCCCCATGAATCCTGGTAAACCCTGAGGTTTTTCAGCGTAACCGGTATATAAGAGTGCGAGCGGAATATCCGAGCTTATGGCTGGGGCCGCCAACGGGACTCGCTCTCGCGGCCGGAGCCGCCCACCAACTTGATGGGCGTGGCGCCCGCTTCAAGCGAGATAGCGAAAATATCGAGGTCATCCGGGTCATCCGGGTTGGCGGCCGCGGTGTAGGTGAGCCATCGGCCGTCCGGCGACCAGCGGGGATACCAACTGTTGACCGTTGTCGCCAGCGTCCGGCTTTCGCTTCCGTCCGCGTTCATCACCACGATCTGGGCGAGCTCGCCGCCGTCCGAATAGTAGGCAATGCGGGAGCCGTCCGGCGAGAACGCGGGCGAGCCATTGAAGGCGGCATCCTCGGTCAGGCGTTGAAGAACCTGTCCCTGCTGGTTGAGAAGGAAGAGGTCGGAGCTATTTTCGCCCGTCTTGCGGTTCAGGAGGAAGCTTCCGCCATCGGGCGACCAAATTGCGCCAGCGGAGACCCGGGGCGAATCCGGAACGAGGCGGCGCTGGTCGGAGCCATCGGCGTTCATGATATAGATGTGGTTGGCGCGGCCCTTTTCGCCCGCTTCATTGCGCCAGGAGGTGAATACAATGCGTGTGCCGTCGGGCGTCCAGGAGGGTAGGTAGTCGTGCTCCGGATGATCGGTCAGTTGCAGCTGTTCGCCCCCGTCGGCGTTCATGACCCAAATGTCCAGGCTGCCGCTTCTCCTGCTTTGGAAGGCAATGCGGGCGCCGTCGGGTGACCATTCGGGCCAGTTATCCGGACCCGGATGGTTGCTGAGGTTGGTCCACTCGTTTTCACCGGCCTTCAGCAGATAGATTTCGGAGTTTCCATCGCGGTTGCTGGTGAAGAGCAGGTCACTTTGTTTCGGTTTCCAACCCGCGGGCGCGGTTACTCCTGGGGCGGCTTCTTGGATGGTCTTTCCGGGGCCTTGATCGTGGCAGGACGCAACGATCAAGATCAGGTAAAGCCACGGCAGAAGGTGACGTGAAGCCACTATTTTGATCCACATGAACGCCTCTCGATGAGAAAAGATGGGATTGGTTTGGTAGGAGGGCGAAAGATGGTTACTCGAAATTCAGGGCCGCTGAACCGCGAGGCGCGCGACTGACTCATGCAAGTTGCGAAATCGCGCCTGTATTATAGCGCCTATGTCGGAAATGGTTTTCTCAAGATTATAGTTCTTCCGCGCCGGGGGAGCCGCTCCTGGCTTTTACCAGCTTGAGCAACCACTTGCTGACATAGCCCCTTTCCGCGTCCGCGATGTTGCGCAGGGCGCTGTCGCTCATGCGCGTGAATGCGGTGAAATCCTTCATGAGGCGGTGGAAGCCTGCCGCGCCCTCCTCGTGAATCTCGCGAGAGTCCTTTTCACATTGGGCCAAGGTATCCAAAAGCGGCTGGATCTCCCGGCGTCGGCGCTCGCGAGCCACGATAAAAAAGATTTTCCAAGGGTCTTTCTCCGTTTCGTAATAATCCTTGCGATCGCCCTTGAGGATCACCTTGCGGGCCAGGCCCCATTGCATGAGGTCTTTCAGGCCAGCATGGGCGTTGCCGCGGGAAATGACCAGGCGTTGCATGATCTGGTCGGTGTTGAGCGGTGAATCGGCGATCAAAAGTAGCGCTTGTACCTGGGCCATGGTCTTGGAGATCCCCCATTGCGAACCGAGGATGCCCCAGCGGCTGATGAACTGATCTTGAAGATGAGTGAGCGAGCTCATGGGCCTTTCCTTGCGGATGGTTGGTAATGGCTTGGATTAGCTGAACATTAACCGGGATGAATCAGGGAATAGGAGTATTGACCACGAATGACATAAAAGACACGATAAGGGAACTCGTCCCAATAAGTTCATTCGGTGTTTCTCTCCTTGCCGGTGCATGGGAATCAATTTCTTTTTCCCTTTTCGTGAGCTTTTTGTTCTCGGTGGTGATTTTTTTTGTTTTTTGGTGGAGAAGGAAGGCGGCCGCGAATGAATGCATTTGGACGCCAATCATGCTTCGGGCCGAGAATTGCGCAAGGGTTGAATGGAAGGTTTGGACACATGGGTGGTTGGCGGAAAGCGCGGATGGGGTACCAGTAATTTGGACCACAATTGACAGGAAAAAGATCCCTCGTGATTTTGTGATTCGTGGTTGAGTTTTATTCGTTCCAAATCGGCGTGGTCAGGAACTCGCGGGCCAAATTCCATATGGAGCATAACAAAAACCGCGGCGCCCGTCTTTATTTTTCAGAAAATTCTGAAAACTGCTTGACACGAACACCTATTTTCATTAATTTCTGAAAATATAGAAAGCATGGCGCCGCGCCGCTTTCCATCTTGAATCGGAGGGACTCATGAGTTATGCGCTCTTCTCTTACTTTGCCTACCTGTTCGCCAGCATCCTCTTAACCGTTTGGGTGGCCCGCACGCTTTTCATCAATGGCCGCATTTTTCTCGTGGAATCCTTCGGTTCCGAGGACATGGGCGATTCCGTCAACCGGCTCCTGCTGGTGGGTTTCTACCTGCTCAACATCGGGTTCGTCTCGCTGTTCCTGAGATACGGCGCCAAACCTCAAAACCTGCTGGATACGGTGGAGTACATTTCCAGCAAGTTGGGCATCGTGCTGGTCGTGCTGGGCGCCATGCATTTCTTCAATATGCACAACATCGCCAAAATCCGTTCCAAGTCGAAAAAGCACCGGCACTGAACCCCAAACCGCGAAGCCAGGAACGGAAGCTTTCGGGGGGAGGCGGCTCTCCGCTCTGGCCAAGGTTGGAATACCCTCTATGCCGGGGCGCAGTCTTCCAGCGGGCGTGGCAAGAACAGATAATTGTAGATATAGCGCCCGCTGCCGTGTTTGGTCATGGTTTCGGTGAGCGCGTCAATGGGGAAGGTTCTCCCCTGCATGAAAAAGTAGCCGTGAAAGCCTCGTGTCTCAAGGTGATGGAAGATGTCTTCGATGGAATGGTTTTGTAGGTGGCGGTTCTCGCATTCAAACAGCAGCGCGGGCCTGTCCACCTGTAAAATTTCCTCCGCCCCGCGGAACACGGAAAGCTCGTGACCCTCCACATCGCATTTGATCAGTTTAATCGTTTGGCGGCGTTTCTGGAAATAGCCGTCCAGGCTTACGGTTCGCGTTTCAATGGTTTTTGAAGTGGATTGGCCCTTCAACTCATAGGAGGCTTCCTGGGCGCTGTGCTCGGGCACTACCAGGGTCCTGGCCTCGGAGCGCGAGGATACGCCCAGGCTCTCCACCATAATGTTGGCCCTGTTTCGAGTTAGGGCGGCCAACTTTTGAGCCAGCCTCGGGTTGGGCTCGAAGGCGATCACCCGTCCCC
>JBGTRP010000831.1:0-3472 GCA_041940685.1 Acanthopleuribacteraceae bacterium | reverse complement strand
GCCGCGCAGTTGATTTTCACGAATGGTTCCTCGGCCCGGTCGCTCCATTTATGCACGGCCGAGGCCAGCCGCTCCTTGCCGGTGCCGGTCTCGCCCAGAATCAAAACCGGGGTCAGGGTTTGGGCAACCTGATGCGCCTTGTACAGTACTTCGCGCATGGCCGCGCTCTCCGTGTGCTCGGGCGCAAGGTCAGAGCTGCCGTCCAACTCCTGCGACAGCAGCCGCTCCCGTTCGCGCGCCTCGCGGTGCAGCCGCCGAAGCCGCTCGTTCTGTTCGGCCTGAACCATGGCCATCGCCAACACCTGGCCATAGATCTCCAACAGATCAACGGTCGCCTGGCCATAGGGTTCGCATTGCTCGCGGTCCAGCGTCAACACCCCCAAGGCCCGTTCTCCCGCGCATAGCGGCACCACCATGCAGGAATGGCCATGGGGCAGGTCCAGCACGCCATCGAAAGGGTCGCCCTCGCCATGGGCGTGCTCGTCCTCGGTAAAGGCCCGCGCCTGGCGGGTCTGCAAGGCAGTCCGGATCGAGGGAAATTTTTCCAGGGGGATGACATGCTCCTTTACCTTCTGATTCGCCAGCCTGCCCCGCGCCGCCTTTACCACCAGCGAGTCGCCCTTCAACAAGAACACGGTGGTTAGGTCGAAGGGCGCCAGCCGTTTCACCCAATCCAACCCGAAATGAAGCAAGGCCTCGATGCCGTCCTCACGGGAAGCCAGCTTCACCATCTCCTTGAGATCTTGCGTCAGATCCTGAACAGCCAACCCCGCCTCCTCTCCAATTCGCTCAAGCGCTATGGTATCATGAGACCTGTATTTCGGTGATGATTTCCACCGAGATACGGGTGTTTTCTTGGGGCCTCCGCCAAACGGAGGAATCCATTTCGGCAGATTATCCGCTGATTTACTTTTTTTAAAAGTGAAGCCTTTGGTCGAAGAACGCCACCCGCTTGCCTGGACTGGGGGCAATAGGAAGCCATCTAAGTTTCTAAGCATTTATCCGAAGGAGAAATAGAATATTGAAGACTTGTGTCGTAGTTCATATTCCTGAATAATATGTTGTTTCAAACAAAAACTCCTATTTTTGTTGACAAATAAAGCTTGACTTGTAGAATTTGTTAAGCTATTGACCTATTTTTATACTCAAGTTGAAAAAGAGGGGGATGCAAATACCCGAAATCTTGCCTGGGTATTACCTCAAAAAAGGCATCTCTATGGTTTCCTTCTCATCGATGAGCCCTATTGGCGGAAAGCTAGCGAGTAGCGTTCCAGTCAAGGTCGCAAGGCAGGCCGAAATCGTTCAGCCAATGCCGCATTTTTGTATTGGCTGGAACCGCTCGTGGTTTACCCCTATCTGGAAGGTGTGGAAACAGGTTCTTCCGAAGGGGAAGGCTTCTGTCCGTGGTGGGCTCACGAAAATGTGCGATGATGTCAAATTAAGTGAGCTTTTTCATCACCGTTTCTCGCTTTGTTTTGTAGGGAGGCCAAATTCGCACGGGGGTGAAGTCGCACTCCTGACCTTCTTTGCCTTTTTTATGTTTTGAATCGAGTATCATTTATTCTTAATGGAGGATGTTCAAAAATGAAGTTGAGACTTGGAATCCTAGCCGTGTTTGTTTGTTTCATATTTGCAACGGGCGCGGTCGGAGAAAATAATTTCCCAAACGATATGAATAGCAATAACGAAAACCCGATTATATTGAAAAATGTGACTTCCACCCAGGGCTTTGGCGGGTCCTGGGAGAGAAATTTTGGCTCTCATTGTTGTACCAATCCGGGGATAGAAGTTTGCTCTCCGTGCAACTTTAGCTATAAGGAGTGAGCCATGAGATTTTTTGCCTTATGGCTCCCGGCGGTGTTCTGGTTCAGCGGCGTTTCCACGTTTGCTTCTTCCGGATATTTTATCGATCTTGAAGGGGAGCCCATTCAGAATGATTATTTCAACCCGGAGTGGCTTCTTCTAAACACCCATGATAATAGTTTTTTAATCCTGGATGACTACTCTAAACGTTTACTGCAATTTGATTCTTTTGGTCAGTGGCGCGGCGCCATTTCCGAGGAGGGATACGCGATTGCAAACTTCTCCGTGATACCACGGGAGGGGTTATACGTTCTCGTCCTTCAAACCAAGGGGAAACTGGAATTCCATATACGTCTATACGATTTGGACATGAAACCAGTGGGGAAAGCGCGCTATGGCGAAGGAAGTTTGCAGGTGCCCAACTATTTCCGACAGCTTTTGGTCGTGGAGGATCAGGCCGCGAAAAGTGGTTACCGCCTTTTTGTGAACCGCTGGCAACCGAATTTTGCAAAACTTCGATATCCAAAAATGCTTCAGGAAGTGATTTTGGAAAATAAGGGACCAGGCGATTGGTCCCTTCGTGATATCGGAGAGCCGTTTGATCTGCAAATGGAGGAGTCCGCGGGGTTTGCCTCCCAATTCAAACTGAGGTGGTTGGTAAAAGATGAAGAAAATGAACGTCTTTTGAGCCTGGACCAGCTTCAGCAGAGAATTTGGCCCTATTCCATGGAGCGTTCGGGGCTCCAAATGAAGAATCCCCTTTCTCTTTCTTTGAAGCGGCGGGTTCTACCGGACCGATATTTTGACAGGGACGCCGAACGGGCTTGGCAAAAAAGCCGACAGGTAGGAGAAAATGTTGATCCAAACGAATTTTTCCGGATTTGGCACTCCTCCTTCACCCAGGTAACCGGGTTTCATAGACTGGGTACGGGGTACGTGGTCAGCTATAACATCCCCAACGAGACCTTTCCCCAATTTGCGAAGGAGGGTGAAAAGACGGATAAGGATGCGCCGTTATGGAGGCTCTGTGTCCAACGTCTGGACCGCAACTTGGAATTGAATGGACGGCATCTGGAACTGCCGGGGGCTTATTTTGTTGGCGCTGCGAACGATGTGGTCTATGTGTTCCACCCCCCTGCCTCCAATTCGGGAACCCCAAGAGTGGAAGTTCTATTCGGCTACCATTTTGAGGATGAAAATAGGGGCGTCAAAAACCCAAATCGTCGCTGAATGGAAATAGCGCCCTTTGTGACCTTGCGGCGGGACCAAGGCAAGCAAGATTGATGGCCCGCCGCATTTTCATTTTTGAGGCCAATACTAAAACCGAAGTCAGAAAGGAGAAGGGAATCATTTCGGTGTGGGAGCTGACGAATGACGAGTAGCAGTCCCTCCAGAGATTTGGAATCCATTCTGAATGCGGGGAAATTTCAGTGGAATAAATTCCGAGACAGCCAAAATGGGGCGTATCTTCTTTTGGATAGGCTGGATCTTTCTGAGCGCTCCTTTCAGGGTTACAATTTTACCAATGTGACCTTTCGTCACTGTAATAGCAGCAAGACCGACTTTTCCGGATGCAATTTAAAGGGTGCTTGGTTCAAATACTGCCGCTTGGATCGGGCCAATTTCAGGGCCAGGGAAACAGATGGCACCCATGCCTTCGGAATGTCGG
>JBGTRP010000830.1:0-3481 GCA_041940685.1 Acanthopleuribacteraceae bacterium | reverse complement strand
GAATAACTTCAACAAGCCAGAGCTGGAAATTAGTGAAATGAGTAGTATATTTCAGGTATATATATATTTTGGAGTACATCATATAATTTTTATAAGGAGACAAAACAAATAATAAATACAAAAATAAAGATTTTCTGTGGAAAATCGATAGAAGCACTTTGTGACGTTTGCTCGGAAAACATAGTGGTAGTTTTCCAAATAGGTGAAAGTTAATGCGGCCCCACCGAAGAAATATTTGACCGCCAGCTTTTCGGTTTCGATGTGGTCTTTTTTCACGATTTCGATGCGGGCACTTATTTCAGCGATAGCTATCAGGCGCGTCGGCTCATGAAAAAAATTCGCGAGTTCGTTACCGATCACCGCGGCGGCTTTGTGGTAATCGGCGGTCCCCGCACCGCGAGCGGCCCCAGCCTCGCGCTCACGCCCTTGGCCGAAATCCTGCCGCTCGTGCCGCCCATCCACCGTTCACCCTACGACAAAGATCTCCGCGAGCCGCGGCTCACCAATTCCGGCTCCCTGCACCCCATCGTGCGCGCCTTTGATCCGGAGCTGCATCTCTACGACGGCGCCATGCGTTCCCTGACCCTCAACAAGAGCTCCAATGTCCTGATCCAGGATGAGAGCGGCGCGCCCCTGCTGGCTACCGCGGAACCCGGCAATGGCCGAACCCTGTTCCTCAACACCAGCTCCAGTTGGAAATGGCGCCGCGATTCTCTTGCCGAGGGGCGGACAGGAGAGAGTTACTACGATTTCTGGGATCAGGCGCTCAAATGGGTCATTCAGGACCCTTCCATGCACCAAACCAGAATCACGGCCACCAAAACCATCGCGGATCCGCTCTCCGTGGAGGTGGATCTCTTGCTGCGCGACGCGGACTATGTGCCCGCCCAGGGCAAAAGCGCTCAATTGCGCGTCGTGCCTCTGGACGCCAAAACAGAGCCCTTGGAGCTGCCTTTCACCACGGATACCGAGGGGAACGGGCGCACCAAGTACTCCGCGCCCCGGCCCGGTTACTACCGTTTCGAGTTGACCGAACGGCCCTGGAACTCTCTCTCGCGGCCCAAGACCGTCTTCCTCGGCGGTTCTCAGGACGAGTTGCGCAACCTGGATTTGGTTCCCGAAACCCTACAAAGGCTGGCCTCCTTCTCCGGGGGCAGGTTCTCGCCTTCCTCCCAGGAGATCCGGCCGGATGGTTTGGCCTGGGGCCGGGTGCAACAGCAAACCATCATCGAAACCCAACGTTTAAAATTAAGAAACTGGATCTGGACGCTGCCCATTCTGATTTTGATTGCCGGGCTGGAATGGGCCTTGCGAAGATCGAGTCATTTAGCATAAGGTAGGGGTTGCCATGCATGCCATCAACAACTTTTTAAAAGGTTCGGGCAAAAAATTGTGGCGGCAAAGATGCGCGCGCCTCCTGGCCCTTGGCTGGTTGGTCGTCATGGCCTACTCGCTGCTCTATTTCTCCGGCATTTTGTTGATCCAAAGCATGTCGCTCACCTGGGCCGGACTCCTCACGGTGCCGCTTTGTGTGTTGGCCGGACTCCTGATCCTGCTGCCCTACCAATGGTGGCTGTTCAGGGATCAGCGCCGGGTCGCCAAGTTGCTGGAGACCCAACATCCTGAACTCGCCTACTCCGTCCGCACCAGCCTGGATTTTCTCGAGGGCAGGGCCGACAACCCCAAACGCACGCCGGCCAAAGAGGCCTATATTTCCCAGGTCAACCAAAGGCTGGACGGCATCTACGTGGGCGAAACCAGCCGCTACAACTGGGGCCGGTTCGCGCTGACCATCATGGCCTTCAATCTGCTGATCTGGACCGTATTCCGCGAGGACCTGGTCAAAAAATTCTACAATCCGATGATGAGCTTCGGCCAAACCCATCTGAACTTGAGCGAGGGCAGCATCACCATTTTCGAGCCGGAATACACCCAAATTCCAGGCCGGACCCTACCGCTCAAACCCGGTACATTCCAGGCATATCCAGGCAGCAAGGTCCGCTTCATGATTCAATTGCCGCCCCGTACGCAATCGCTGTACCTGGCCAAGGCCGAGGATGAGAAACCCATTCCCCTGCGCATCAATGAGGAGCGCCAGGCAAGTTATGAGTTCGTGTTGCTCGATCACACGGAGATCCGTTACCTGCTGTCCGAGTCGCAATCGAGCGGCCGCACCCAACCCTACCGCTTCGAGGTAAAGACCGACAGCATTCCCGAGGTCCAGTTGCGCAGCTATACGCCCGAGGGCATTCTCAATATCCTGGACCCCCTGATTCTGGAGGCCGAGATCAAGGACGATTTCGGGGTGAAGGAATTGGAGGCCGTGGTGACCTGGGAGGGGGGCGAAAAGCGCGTGCCCATTCAAATCCCCCTCGACCGCAAGCAGCACTTCCTCAGCAAGAACCAGTGGTATTTATCGGAATTGGGCCTGGACGATGTGGAAAGTTTCGAAATATACCTGGAGGCCAAGGATAACAATCCCATTGACGGGCCGGGCGTCGGCGTGTCCCAGGCGCTTTCCTATCAGTTGGAAAGCCCCGACAAAAAATACGACGAGTTCATGCGCCTGGCGCGCGAGCTGTTGGACACCATGACCCACACCCTGGGCGACAACCTGGAAACCCAATTCGCGACCACCATCGACATCGAGAATCTTCAAGAGGCGGAAAGCATCGGAAAACAGATCAATACCGGCCTCTACCGTTCCCTGGACCTCACCAACAAGTTGATCGGCAAGGTCCGCGAAACGCCCAACCTCACACGCCTCGACCAGAATTTCCTCTACAAATTCCGCAATGGCGTATCCGGCCAGGCCAGGGCTCGCGGGGAAATCAGCCTCTTGTACAACAATCTCCAGTTGCGGCGCCAACCCTCCACCTACCAACGCCTGCGTTCCCGTCACGGGAGCGAGGAAATTAACGTGGAGAACCTCACCTACGAGCTTTTGCTGCAGCTCAAGATGTGGGCCATCCTGGAGCTGGAACGGCAGAATAACCAGCTCAAGGAAGATCTGGAAGACCTTTCCGAGCTGCTGGAGAATAGTGAAAACCTCGATGAAAGCGAGTTGATGGAGCTGGTCGATCAGCTCATGAACGAGATCATGAAGAACTTCGAGCAGATGATGGCCTCCGCCGCCCAGCAGATGGATATGAGCATGGAAGAGTTCATGAACATGGACGCCATGGAAATGAACAACGACCAGTTTCAGGAAATGCGCGAGCAAATCATGGAAGCGCTCAAGCAGGGCGATATGGAAAAAGTCAAGGAGCTGATGCAACAGCTAAAGGACATGATGGAGAGCGCCTTCTCATCCATGCAAAGCGCCATGGGTCAAATGTCGCCTGAAATGCAGGCCATGATGCAGAATATGCGGGAGTTGATGGGTCTGCTTCGCGAGCTCAAGACCGGAGACGAAGAGCTCGGAGACGATTCGGACAAGAGCCAACGGAAGATGTCTAAGATCTCCTATCTGTCGGTGACG
>JBGTRP010000829.1:0-3482 GCA_041940685.1 Acanthopleuribacteraceae bacterium | reverse complement strand
CTCGGTTCGGGTTGAGGTCACCATCGGCGAGAGTCATCTGCATCGAACCGGGCTCGGCATCCGCTGGTAGCTGGTTGTTTTTCGACAAAAAGCCGAGTTGCCATAGGGTTAAAGCCACGAAAAGCGCCAGGAAGAAGATTGCGGCCAGTAGCCCGCGGGAAAAGCCCACCTGTCGCCGCCCGGCGGGTTCGACGGTGGGCGCGGCTTCAGGTATGCGATTGCGGGGGGCTCCCTGCTTTTGCACTGGCCCCGACGCGGCCAATTTATTGGAAAAAGTCCCCGTGGTAATTTCGGGCTGAGTTTCAGTTTGCGCCAGGCCCTGATCGATGGCGTCCATGAGGGCTGCTGCGCGCTTGCTTTTCGGGTCCAACAGCATGACTTCGCTCAGGTGGGCAAGCGCTTCTTCCCATTGGGCCGTCCGGACCAGAGCTTCGGTGTGAGCCAACAACATGGCCACTTCACTGTGTAATTCCGCATCCACATCATCGGAGGGTTCCATTCCGCCGGCCCGTTTCAAGCGATGAATACGCTCTTCCAGGGCTCGCAGACTCGACTCATCGCCGAACCGTGCATAGGCCGAGGTTAACTCTTCGGAAGCCCGATCCAAACGATCAGCTTCGATGAAAATCTCAATAGTTGCGAGAGCCTTCAGAATAGCAGCGGACTTTATGATCGTCTCCCCTTGACTCACAATTACCCGATAAAACTGAGGGCTAAGCGGTGTTTTTCCAATTACAAAGCTAGCCTGCTTTAACGGGTGATGTCCAAAAATTTGGGGGAGGGAGGTAATGATTCAATAACTATATCTCTTTCCAAGAAATACCACAAGCTTTCATAAATTATTCTCATAATTGAACTTAGGTTATCAAAATTAAAAATTATATGTATGAATTTATGTTTTTTTAAATTTATATTTTTTAGCTTTTCAAAAATTTCAGGATGTTTCAAATTGGCGAAGTCGGTCGGTGGCCTGGGCAGCCATCTGGCGGCGTTGCTCTATCTGTTGATTTCATTCGGCAGCTCTTCCACTTGGCCTCCCTCGTGACAGGATGCTGGTTTCATTTGTTTAGGAGCCGCTCATTTTTCAACTAGCGAAATGCGACAGGGGCGCCTAGCCCAGCCTTTCGAGATGAAATGGCAGAATCCTTTCGGGTTCCCTCAGAAGACAGAGGACGGAGGTCAGAGGTCAGAGGTCATTGGAGCGGTGAGGTATTGGAAGGCGCTCGCGGTTTCCGGAAAGATGGTCTGCCACCGTTCTTTTTCACGAAAACAGGGGATTGTTGTATGATGAATTCTTCGGTTTCCAGGGGCGTGGGTGGTGGTATATTTCCAGCCGAAATCCCTCTGCCGAATGATTGCCGATTCAGGAGATTGCCGATGTCCCCAATTGATACCCAACGAACGCCCCGCGCGTTGGCCGCGTTTCTGTGCTTTTTGACGCTGGTGCTCAGTCCGTCGATCATGGCCCAGGACGATGAGGATAAACTGCCCAAGGCGCCGCCTCGGACCGAGGGCGAGGGGCCCTTTGATCGTTTGATCCTGCGGGGCGGCACGCTGGTCAATGGGGCGGGCGCGCCTCCGGTGGGTCCGGTCGACATCGTCATCGAGAAAAACCGCATCGCCAGCATACGCAGCGTGGGGTATCCCGGCGTTCCCATCGACGACAATCGCAGGCCTGAGGCGAAGGAAGGGGACAGGGAAGTGGATGCAAGCGGCATGTACATCCTGCCCGGATTTGTGGATATGCATGGCCATATGGGCGGCAGGTCGCAAGGCGCCCCAGCCGAATACGTGTTTAAGCTCTGGATGGGCCATGGCATCACCACCATTCGCGATCCCGCCTGCGGCAACGGCCTGGACTGGGCCTTGGAAGAGAAAAAACAAAGCGAGGAGAACAGGATTACCGCTCCCCGCATCCAGGCCTACGTGGTGTTCGGACAGGGTCATGACGGGCCCATCACCACGCCTGACCAGGCGCGCGCCTGGGTGGCCAAGGTCGCCAAACAGGGCGCCGATGGCCTCAAATTCTTCGGTTACCGGCCCGATATCATGAAGGCCGCCATCGAGGAGGCCAACAAGCAGGGCATTCGCACCGCGGCTCATCACGCCCAGATGGATGTTGCTCGCGTTAATGTGCTGGATACGGCTCGCTGGGGCTTGACCACCATGGAGCATTGGTACGGCTTACCGGAAGCGCTGTTCACCGAACGCCGAATTCAGGATTATCCGACCGACTACAACTACAATAACGAACAACACCGCTTCGGGCAGGCGGGCCGGCTGTGGAAACAGGCGGCGCCAGAGGGTAGCGAACATTGGTACAAGGTCATGGAGGAGCTCATCCGATTGGATTTCACCCTCGACCCGACCTTCACCATCTACGAGGCCAGCCGTGACCTGATGCGGGCCCGCCGCGCGGAATGGCACGAGGAGTACACCCTGCCGTCGCTGTGGGCTTTTTACAGTCCCAGCCGCAAGGCGCATGGCTCCTACTGGTTCGATTGGACTACCCAGGATGAAATCGAATGGAAACAGAATTACCGCAAGTGGATGAATTTCGTGAACGAATACAAGAACCGCGGCGGTAGGGTCACCACGGGCTCGGATTCCGGCTTTATCTATAAGCTATACGGGTTCGGTTATGTTCGCGAGCTCGAGCTGCTGCAGGAGGCGGGTTTCCATCCCCTGGAAGTGATCCGCGCGGCCACGCTTTCCGGCGCCGAGGCGCTGGGCATGGCGGATTCCATCGGCTCCGTGGAAATCGGCAAGCTGGCCGACCTCGTGATCGTCGAGGAGAACCCCTTGGCCAATTTCAAGGTGCTGTACGGGACGGGCGCGATCCGCGTCAATGATGAGAACAAGGCGGTGCGCGTGGGCGGGGTGAAATACACCATCAAGGACGGCATTATTTTCGACGCCAAACAATTGCTGGCCGATGTGCGCGCCATGGTGCGCGAGGCCAAACGGGAGAGCGGAGAACTCCTGCAGCCCGGAATCATCCGTGAAGCGGAGGAACTTGATCAGGTGAGCGAGGAGCCTTGATTCCCCACCTGCCGATCAGCCGCCCAGCAGACCATGTTTGAGTAGCATAAGGTCGCGAACAAGGTTGATGAAGGCAATTTCCGCGGCGGAAAAAACGCGCGCCACGCTGGTCTGATCGAAGACCACCAACCAATGTTTTTTTTCATCGAAGCGAATGGAAAAGGCAAGGTCCGCGCCCTCGCCGTCCGCGGGCGCGGCAATGGGCTCGTCGCTTTCCAGGGCAAGCTGAAGGGTGACATCGTCTTCCAGGGGAATATAATGAGGGTCCCAATCCTGTAGTTTAATAATGTTCTTGCCCGTGTTCCAACCCGCCACGACCCGGCCGTCGCTCATGTCCACGATAAAGATGCGGTCCACGTCCAGGCGGCCGCGCCAAAACTGGAGCGCGGTCTCGGTGAAGGCCAGCAGAGAAACGGATGCATCCGCCGCCTGGCTCAGGA
>JBGTRP010000828.1:0-3488 GCA_041940685.1 Acanthopleuribacteraceae bacterium | reverse complement strand
CACCGGCCGGCCCAAGGGCGTTCAGCTCACGCACGCGGGTCTCGCCAATCTGGCGCGCGCCCAGGCCCGGTCCTTCCAAATGGGACCGGGAAGCCGCGTGCTGCAATTCGCTTCCTTTGGCTTCGACGCATCCATTTCCGAGTTGGCCGTCACCCTCGCCGCGGGCGCTACCCTCTACCTGAGCGGCGCGAAACGCCTGCTGCCCGGACCCGAGCTCATCGCGCTGATGCAAAGCCAGGCCATTTCCCACGCCACCCTTACGCCCACGGCGTTAGCCAACCTGCCGACCGCCCACCTGCCCGCCTTGCGCACTCTGATCAGCGCGGGCGAGGCCTGTTCCGCGGAGCTCGCGGCGCGCTGGGCTCCGGGCCGTCGTTTTCTCAACGCCTACGGACCCACGGAAGCCACGGTCTGCGCGACCATCGGCATCCATAACCGGCCCGAGGCGCCCGCGATCGGCATGCCCATCGAGGGGGTGAAGGTTTGCCCGCTGGATCAATGGCTCGGGCCCGTGCCCGCCCGCGTACCCGCGGAGCTCTACCTGGGCGGCATTGGCCTAGCGCGCGGTTACCTGAACCAGCCGGGGCTGACCGCGCGCGCCTTTGTTCCGGACCCGTTTGACGATCGCCCGGGCGGGCGTCTCTACCGCAGCGGCGACTGGTCGCAGCTGATGCCCGGACCGAAGGAAGGGAATCCGGCCCTCTTCTTCAGCGGCCGGCGTGACTCGCAAATCAAACTGCGCGGGATGCGTATTGAAACCGGCGAGATCGAGGCCCTGCTGGCCGAACAGGCGAGTGTCGCGGACACGTTTGTCCACGCGACAAATCCTGGAGAAGCGGGGCACAGGCTCACGGCCTATGTAAAACCCGCCGAGGCGTTATCGCCGGATGGCCGGCAAGCGAACGTCCTGGCGCGCGAACTGCGGGCGATTGCCCTCTCCCACCTACCCGAGTACATGGTCCCCGCGGCCTTTGTGTTGCTGGACCGCTTTCCACTCAACGCCACGGGCAAAATCGATGTGGCCGCACTGCCCCAACCCGACCGGTTCGGCGATGACGAGTTCTACGCGGCGCCGCGCACGCCCACGGAAGAGGTGCTGGCCGAAATCTGGGCCTCGGTCCTGGGTGTCGAGCGCGTGGGCGCGCGCGCCAATTTCTTCGACCTGGGCGGACATTCTTTGCTCGCGGTGCAGGTCACCTCCCGCATCGCGGAAACCCTGGGCGTGAGCCTGGAGGTCCACGCGCTATTTGAATGGCCCACCATCGCCGGGCTCGCCAAAAAGATCGAATCCCTGCAAAACGACCAGCTCGCGGGACCCGCGCCACCCATTCGACCGGTTGAACACGATGGCCCGCTACCGCTCTCCTACGCCCAACAACGGCTGTGGTTCCTCCACCGCCTCCAGCATGGCGATGCCTCCACCGCGCTGCGGGTCACGTACAATATCCCCGCCATTCTGCGCCTCACCGGACTGTTGCATCTCCAAACCCTTGCCCGGAGCTTGAAGGCCCTGACCGCGCGCCACGAGGCATTGCGCACGGTGTTCCGGGAACGGGAAGGCGAGCCGCGCCAAATCATTCAGGCATCGGGAACCCTACCCCTCGTTTTGGTGGATACCAGCGCGCTTGGAGAAAAAAGTCAAAGGGCGGATCTGCGGCGCTGGAGCTTTGCGGAATCGCAGCGCCCCTTCGATCTAGAACGGGGGCCGCTGTTGCGGGTCACCGTGATGCGCCGCGGCGCGCGCGATCACGCGCTGTTGTTGACCATGCACCACATCATTTCCGATGGATGGTCGCTGGGCGTTCTGGTGCGCGAGATGGCCGGTTTTTACCATGCTTTTGCCAGCGGTAACGAGCCCCCTTTCCCGCCCCTGCCCATCCAGTACGCGGACTTCGCGCTATGGCAGCGGGACTGGCTCAGCGGAGAGGCTCTGGAACGCCAGTTGGCCTATTGGCGGGGGCAACTGGCGCAAGCGCCACGGCTCTCCACCTTCCCCACCGACCGGCCGCGTCCAGCCATGCAGACCTTCCGCGGCGCGCGTTTGAGCTTCCGCATCCATTGCGAGTTAACCGAGCGGGTGCGCGCGCTGGGCAAGGCATCGGGAACCACACCGTTCATGACCCTGCAAGCCGTGTTCGCCGCCATGCTGACCCGCTATTGCGGGCAAGACGATATTTGCCTGGGCGTACCCGTGGCCAATCGGGGGCGGCCGGAAATCGAGCCCCTGATCGGTTTCTTCGTGAACACCCTGGTCATGCGCACCAATCTGTCGGGCGACCCCGGTTTTGCCGAGTTGCTGGCCCGAGTCCGGCAAACCGCGCTGGCCGCGTACGCCAATCAGGACATTCCCTTCGAACAGGTGGTGGATGCGCTTAAACCCGAACGCGATCTGGGCTTCAGCCCGCTGTTCCAGATCATGTTCGGCTTACAGAATGCGCCCATGCCCACCCTGCGCCTGCCGGGATTGACCCTGGCCACCCTGGACGGGGAACAGGCCACCTCGAAATACGACATGACCTTTTCCCTCATTGAATCGGATGGCGCGTTAGAGGCCAGCATCGAATATGATCGCGACCTGTTCGAGCACGCGAGTATGGAGCGGCTCGCCCGCCACTTTGTCCACCTGGTCCGCTCGGCCACCGCGGCGCCCGAACAACGCCTTTCCCGGCTGGCCATGCTCGATGCGGATGAACGCGAAAACCTGGTTCGCAACTGGAACCGACCCGATGTCCAGCTCGCGCCGCCGGTCCCGCTTCACCGCCTCTTCGAGACTTGGGCGCGGCAGCGACCCCACGCCATCGCGCTCCAGCTTCCCGGCTCGGGGCCGGCCGCCCCCATGCTCAGCTACCGCACACTCAACCGCCGCGCCAACCAACTGGCCCATCAACTCACACATCTCCATATCGGGCCCGAGTCCCTGGTCGCCCTGTGTTTGCCCCGCGGCGCCGATGCCTTCATCGCCATTCTCGCCGTGCTCAAAAGCGGCGCCGCCTTTTTGCCCCTCGATCCCGAATACCCCGCCCAGCGGCTGCTCTTCATGATCGCCGACGCCGCCCCGGCCGCCCTGCTCTCCCATGGCGCAACCCTCGACAAGCTGCCCGCCTTTGAGCTCAGCTTCCTGCACACGCTCGCACTCGATGAAGAAGCCCCGCGCCTTGCGCGCCAACCACCACGGGCTCCCGCCGTGAGGATACCCGAGGACGCCGCCGCCTATGTGATCTACACCTCCGGCACCACGGGCCGGCCCAAGGGAGTCGCGCTCGGTCATCGCGGCCTCAGCAATCTGGCCCAACAGCAGGGCCGGACCTTCCGCGTGAGCCCGGAATCGCGGGTGTTGCAGTTCGCATCCTTGAGCTTCGACGCCTCGGTCTCCGAGTTGGGGATGGCCTTCGCCTCGGGCGCGGCGCTCTGCCCCTCCGCGGCGCAAACCATCGGCCCGGACCTCGACCATGTGTTATTGGCTCTGGCCCTCACCCACGCCACCCTGC
>JBGTRP010000827.1:0-3536 GCA_041940685.1 Acanthopleuribacteraceae bacterium | reverse complement strand
CGCCATGTCGGCCACTTTGACTCGGCGCTCGAGGACATGAAACGCGCCGGAGGGATCATCGCGGACCTGCTGGCGCGCGATCCGGACGATGAGGGCCTGAAGCGCACAGGTGGCGGCATCGTCGACGAAACCGCAAAAACGCTCTCCTACGCCGGCCGCCACGCCGAGGCCGTGGCGATGATACCCGGCGCGCTACGAAACTCGGAGGCCGAGTTCGCCGCGGCGCCGGGGAATGGCGGCATTGCGCGTGAATTCGCCTATAGCCTCACGCTCTATGCCGAGGTCTATCTGAAGGCCGGACAGACAAGGCCGGGCTGCGCCATGGCGACGCGCGCGCACAAGGCATGGGATGCAGCGCAAACCGCACAGCCGCTCTCGACCCACGATCAGGATTTCGTCCGTCAGACCTTCGCGGAGTTCGACAAGACCTGCGCGTAGCCCCTGCTAGGCGACTCGCTCAGCAACGGCCGCATCGGCTTCTTCATGCGCGCGTGACTGACGGCTCCACAGGTCCGCATAGAGCCCGCCGCGATCCAGCAGCTCCCGATGCGTCCCGCGCTCCACGATCTTGCCTTCGTTGAGCACGATGATCTCGTCCGCGCCCTCCTTCTCGTAACGCAACGCGAGGCTCACCGGGTCGCCCATGTCGCGCAGGTCACGGAAATGGACGCCCTTGACCACGCGCCCGTTTTTGACATCCAAACAGGGGATGATGCGTTTTAAGAGATCAGACATGTGCGCAACAACTCCTTTCCCCAGGCGCCGGATTTCTCGGGATGAAACTGGAAGGCGCGGATGCTTCCGTGGCTAAGAGCCGCGCAGAAGCGGTTGCCGTGCGTGCTCCAGGCGACCGCGTCGGGGTGATTTTCCACGGCATAGCCGTTGACGAAATAGGCCGTGCCCCGGGCGCCGGAACGCCAGTGGACATGGGCCCAGCCGATCATGGGCAATTTGGCCGCCCGTAGACGCGCGGCCCGGCCGCGAAGCAGACCCAACCCCGGGATCGCGGGATCTTCCTCGCTGCCTTCAAACAGGATTTGCATGCCCACACAGATGGCGAGCAGGGGCTTGCCGCTCTCGGTCCAGGCACGCAGGGGCGCTATCCAGCCTTTCTCGTTCAGGTAACGCATAACCGGCCCGAAGCGGCCCTGACCGGGGAGGATGAGGCGGGTGACGTCTTTCAGCCGGGGCTCCCTGAGAACCTTGTAACCCAAATCCAGGCGCTCCAGGGCATCGCGGATGGAGGTGATGTTGCCCGAATTGGGGTGGAGAATGCCGATCGTCATAACTTCCCCTTGGTGCTGAGCATGTCCCTTCCCGGCGCCAACGCCTCGCGCAAGGCCAGGGCCAGAGCCTTGAAGCTGGCCTCGATGATATGGTGGTGGTTGGCGCCGGCTAATTGGCGGATATGTAGGGAAAACGCCCCCGCCATGGCTAGGGAGTGAAAGAAGTGGGGAACCATTTCGGTGGCCATTCCCCCCACGTACTCGCGGCTCAGGTCCAGCCGCGTATCGGCGAAGGGACGGCCGCAAAGGTCCACGGCGCAGAGAATCAGCGTCTCGTCCATGGGCAGGTATCGCTGCCCGTAGCGATGCATGTTGGGCCGGGTCCGCCAGGCCTCTTGCAAGGCCGCCCCCAGGGTGAGCGCTACGTCCTCGACCGTGTGATGGTCGTCCACTTTTAAATCTCCCTCACATTCCAGCTCCAAATCCCAACCCGCGTGAAAAGCGAGTTGCTGCAGCATATGATCCAAAAACGGCAGCCCTGTCTGGAGGGTGAGCCGCTGGTTTCCGTCTACCTCCAGTCGCAACCGGATGATTGTCTCCTTGGTTGTTCTGCTTTTCTCGATCCTCATGTCCATTCCTCCCATCGGGTTTCGCTTTGTCTTCCATGTCGGATGCGGCGGGTCAGGGAACGACCTTGCGAATGGCGGATTCGAGGATGTCGGTTGCGCCCGCCTTTCTCAATTCAGGAATCAGGTCCTTGACACGCGAGGCCCGGACCGCGGCCTTTACAGAAAATCCCGGTTGCCGGTAGAGCTTGGCCACGGTCGGCGCCTTCATGGCCGGCAGCAGCGCCACCAGTCTGTCCAAATTGTCCTCACCACAGTTCATCTCCAGCAGCACGCGCTCGCGGCCAGCCAGGATGGCCTGAAAAAGTAAGGCCAGGTTCTCAATGCGCTCGCGCTTGGCGGGATCGCTCATGGCGTCGTGATTGGCGATGAAATGCGTGGTGCTGGACATCAGAACATCGATGATCTTGAGCCGGTTTTCCTTGAGCGTGATGCCCGTGGCCGTGTTGTCCACGATGAGATCCGCATCCTCGGGCGGGAAGACCTCGGTCGCACCGAAGGAGTGGAGAAAGGTGAAGTCCAACTCGCGGGACTTTAGGTAGGCTGCACAGAGATTGCGGTATTCCGAAACGGCGATGATACGCCGTTCTTTCAGGGACGCCCAATCCCAGGACTCCGGTATGCAGGCGACCAGCCTAACCGGGTCGAAACCGAGGTCCAGCACCCGTGTTACTCGCGCATCCTGTTCCTCGATCCAATCCAGACCCGCGAAACCGCAGTCATGCTGGCCCAACGCGATCAAGGTGGGGATGTTTTGACTTTTCAACATTTTCAGATCCAGCTCCGGATCGTTGCTCCTGGGCCTATAGTTCCTTTCGGAGCCCTGGATCCGCAGGCCCGTGTCTTCCAGCAAGGCCATTACCTTGGCATTCATTCTTCCCTTGGGAAGCACCATTTTTAGACTCATCATCACACTCCTGAAATGAAAAAAGCCCCGTTGGTCTTGCGATACCAACGGGGCTTTTTGGGTAACTCTTCAACGAGCTAGCGGCACAACATCACCACGGCGGTATCCTCCACCTAAAATGGAAATGAACATGATGGTGATGTCGGGCGGCGAACATAAAAATTCTCCTCACGCTCTTACTATCTAAATAGCAGCTTGCCCGGCTTGTCAATGGAAAACTTTGACCAAACCTCCGGCGATGCCCAGGTGAATTTGACGTAAAAAAGCGCCGTGGCAGGGGGAGAGGTGATTATTTCCGTGCATCATCAGCCTGTTAGGCAAAGGTTTCCAAAAGTGGATGAAATTTTTTAAAAACGTGATTAAAATAGGGAAATTCCTTAATTTTAGCTTTGAATCGGGGAAATCCATCCTTATACTTTAACGAAATGTAACAAATGGGCCTCGCAACTTTTGCGGGCTCCTTGGAGAGATGAGGACGGGAAGAAAGTGGACCAGAGGATCTTGGTGGTGGGCGGCAAACGGTCCTTGACCGCCCTGATTAGAAAAAAGCTAGGGTACCATCAACCCTTCAGCGTGGAACGGGCCGCCGGTTTCACGGAAGCCAAGCGTATGCTCGCGGGTGGAAGCGCCCATGTGCTTACGGTAATTCTCGACTTGGATCCCGCGCGAGATGGTCATGAGGAATTCATAGATTTCCTGTACTCAATCGGCGTGACCTGCATGGTGCTGGCGTCCCGGCTGGGAGATGAAATCCGCCAAGCCTTCCAATCTAAGACT
>JBGTRP010000826.1:0-3552 GCA_041940685.1 Acanthopleuribacteraceae bacterium | reverse complement strand
GGGATCGCGGTCAGATTCGGACGGGAAAGAGCTTTTGGGAAGATGGTTTCGAGTTGACTCTGCTGAAGGGTCTGGTTCGCGATTTACTGGCCGGCGACCTCAAGGCGCCCTCCCGCAAGGAGTTGATCCGATGAAGAATTTGCTTTTATTTTCCGCCGCGATGTGTTGCGGCGCACTCTTTGCCGGCGGCCCGTTCGGCCGCTATTCCAATGGGACGCCTCGGCCATTCAACACCAGCCAGCCCCTGATTTACGCCATCGAGTCGGGCGATCTCACCACGTTTTTCACCAATTCGGTAGCCAGCGGGTTGGTGCGGCAAAATTTTGAGGTCTGGAATCAAGTCCCCGGCAGCCAGCTCGAAATCGTGGAGGGACCCCAAATCGTTACCGACATTACCACCGCGGACGACATCAATGATGCGTTGGCGCTTGGCATGAGTCCGATCGTGTTCGACGAGGACGGCGCCATCGCCGCGGAGTTCGGGGCGTCCGGGGCCGCCGCCTTTGCGGGCGCCGTGGGCGTCTCCAACCTGCCCTATGACCGCATGTTCGCCGTCATCATCGGCCCGGCCTCCGTGGGACGGACCGAGCAATCCTTGGGCTCGGTCATGTTGCACGAGTTCGGCCACGGCCTGGGCTTGGGTCATTCCCAAGTGAACGGTTACCTATTCTCCAACTCCATCAATTACGAGGGCTTCGGCAGCCCTCCCCAGGACTCCGTTGAGGTCATGTACTGGCAGGCGGTTGCCCCCAATATCAAGCTTCAGGTAGACGATGTGGCGGCCTATTTGGCGCTTCATGGCAACACCTCCCTGGGCACCTCGGGTTTTGGGGGCCTCGCCGGCGAGATACTGTTCTCCAATTACGCCACTCCCGCCGACGGCATCAATGTGACCGTTCGGCAGCGATCGGGCGACACCAACTCGGTCTTCTACAACGCGGCCTCGGTCATCACCGCCCCCGTGGGCTCGGGAGACTACCGCATCGTGGGCCTGCCCCCGGGAGAGTACTCCATCGAGGTGGGAGACGCGGGCTGGCGGCATACCGGCCGTTACAGCGATCCGATCCGCACCGATTTCCAGAACAATCCCACCACGCGTCTGGGCCCCTTCCCCGGTGAATACGAGTTCTTCAACGGCGCCAATGAAAGCAACAACCCGTTGGTAGACGATCCCGACGAGGTTACCCTGGTCCAGGTTGCCGCGGATACCGTCAGTTCCAATGTGGATATGGTTTTCAACCGCGATCCCAGTGACAAGGGAACCCTGCTGACCAACATCTACTACGTGCCCGAGATTCATGTGGAAAACGAGCAGGATACCTTCATCGGGGTGATCAATCCAAGCGGCCAATTGCCGGTCAACATCGACGTCTACGGTTTCTCCGCACTGGGAGAAGAGGTCGGCAGGGGCCAAATTACGACGGATCTTCCCCCGCTCGCCAAAACCCTATTCGGCATCAAGGAGGCCTTCCCCAACAACTTCGCGGATGTGGCCTGGGTCCAGGTGGGCGGCACCGGCCCGCTCCATGTGTTCGTGGAGCTCACTCGGGCCAATTCCAAATCCGCTTTTTGGGCCTCGCCCGGGTTGGAAAGCCAGGCGTTCATGCCGCATGTGGCCAAAAACACGGCGGGTTTTTCCACCTTCCTGGCCTCCGTCAACGGCAAGGAAGGCGCCGTGGACACCTCCCTCACCTCCAAGCCCACGGGCGACAACGTCTCCGTTCCGGAACACGCGGTCGGTTTTTCCAAGGCCAAAAACGATGTGCGCGATCTGTTCGGCGAAGATCTCAGCCAAGTGGACTGGGTTCAAATTCAAAGCGCGGGCGCGGAGCCCGAAACGGGATCGGCATCCATGGAGTACTTCGTGGTGCTGCCCGGACAGACTCAGGTCGCATCCCTCGGTCTGGACAGCCAAAGCGGCACCACCCTTCGCTTTCTACACGTGGCTAAGGATGTCACACAGTTCTGGACGGGGCTGGTTTACATGAACGCGGGCGAGGCCACCGCCAATGTCACCGAAACCTATTACCGCGACGATGGCTCGGTTATCACCACGCGCGACCTGCAACTCGCGGCGGGAAGCAAGATCAGCCCGATCCCCCTCTTCGATGAAAACAACACCGAACCCGTGGGAACGGCCTGGATGTCGGTCAATGGCGACCAGCCTTTGGTCGGCTACGAGTTATTCGGCGCCCCCATTTCCTCGGGCCATGACTACTTCGCCGGCCTGCAGGGGAATTATAGCTCCGGCGGCACGCTGGATTATCCGCATGTCATCTCCTCGGCGATCACATTCACCGGCCTAGTCGCGCTGAACGTGGGCGATGTGCCCGGCGATGTGACCTTCACCGCCTATGACAGCACGGGAGCGGATCTGGAGTCTACCGAGCCCGAAACCATTGCTCCCAACACCAAAAAAACCGTTCTGGCCCGCTCGCTGTTTTCGGCCGAGACGATCGCGGATACCGCATGGATCCGCGCCACCACCACGGATTCGGAATGGGCCGGCTTCGTGCTCTGGGGCGACACGGGCGTGAATCAGCGCCAACTGCTCGCGGGCATCAACAGCCCCTTGCGCTTGCGGGAAACGCCTCCCGATGAGGTGGAACCGCCCACCATCGTCATGGAACAAGAAGACAACAACACCTACGAAACGGCTCAAGTGCTCACCAAAACCGGCGATCACTGGAATATTAACGTCCTTGGCGCCATGAATCAGGCGGAAGCCAACACGCCCGTGGACGCGGATGGCGACGATGTGGAAGACCTCTACCAAATCACGCTGGAAGAGGCCACCCCGCTTCTGGTCGCGGTCTCCCCCGACAATGCCCTCCACGATTTGGACCTTTTCATCACCGATACGGCCAATCACACCATCAACTCGGCCTCCTTCGACCTGAACCAGAACGACCCCAATTTCGACTGGTCGGCGTTTGCCCTCGGGGATGAGAGCATCGCACGGGTCTTTCAGCCAGGCACTTACTACATCCTGGTCTCCAGTTGGGACAGCAACCAGAACCCGGTTCAGATTTCGGACTATGGGCTGTTGATTTCCTCCACCCCCCTGCTCCTGGAAACCTTTGACGGCGTACAGCAACTGGAGGACTGGCAGGTGTCCACCTTTACCGACGACACCGATGGGGTTCCATCCTGGAACATCATGCCTAATTTCGTTGAAACCAAGTTCAACGATGGCATCGCAAGCCTTTCACCCGCCAATGGCGTGGAAAGCAGCTTCGTCATCACCTCATCGTTCACCATTCCGGAGGGTGGCCTGACCTTTATGGACGTGGACGCCGCGCTGCTGATCAACCAGGTCGGCATTAATCCCGGTTCGTTTGCCTATGGCCTCGCGGAATGGCCGGGCAACGGACAGGTCCAGGTGCTGAGCCTCGATCCAAGCACCACAACCGGCCCGGTCAGCTTCAATGGCGGAACTTTCCAAACGCCGGGCTGGCAGCCCTGGGCCAGCGCGGTTCCGGACCGCGGATTCTCCACATTCCCATCGGGACCCGGATCACAGGTCAACCTGGCCATCGGGGCCCAACACCC
>JBGTRP010000825.1:0-3554 GCA_041940685.1 Acanthopleuribacteraceae bacterium | reverse complement strand
TGGTCATCCCCCATTGGCTCAGCCGTTCGCCGGAATCTTTTTTCCATTTTTTGTTGCGGGAGCGGGTCAGCGTTCTCAATCAGACGCCCTCGGCCTTCGCCCAACTCATGCAGACTCCCAACCAGTCGCGGCTCGGTCTGCGTTGGGTGATATTCGGGGGCGAGGCCCTGGAGCCGGCAAGCCTGGAGACCTGGTTCCAGAAGTACGGAGACCAACCCCGGCTGGTCAACATGTACGGCATTACCGAAACCACCGTGCATGTCACGCGGCATATCCTGGACCCGAACCCCGGCGCGCCAACCGCCAGCGTGATCGGCCGGCCGATCCCCGATCTTGGGCTTTTCATTTTGGATCCTTTCCTGAATCCCTTGCCCGTGGGCGTTCGCGGTGAGATTTTCGTGGCCGGGAGCGGGGTGGCGCGTGGGTATTTGCACCGTCCCGAGCTTACGGCCGCGCGTTTCCTCCCCAACCCCTTCGCGGTGGTCCCCGGGGACCGGCTCTACAAAACCGGCGACCTCGCACGCTACCTTGCCGGCGGGGACATCCAATACCCGGGACGCGTCGATTTTCAGGTCAAGCTCAGGGGCTACCGCATCGAGCTTGGCGAAATCGAGGCCGTGCTGACCTCATGTCCATGGGTGCGCGAGGCCGCGGTGATCCTCCTCGGAGAGGGCGATGAAAAACGATTGGCCGCCTTCGTGCAGTGGAGCGCCGATGCGGGGCCGGACGCCCTTGAAGCCCTGCGCGAGTCCGCGCGCGAACGGCTTCCCGATTACATGGTCCCAGCCGCCTGGACCCTGCTCGACGCCATGCCGCTTTCTCCCACGGGCAAGCTGGATCGAGCCGCGCTAGGCCGGGCCGCGCTAGGCCGGGCCGCGCGGGAATCGGATGGTACGGACGGAAAAACCGGCGCGCCCGATCATGCGCCCCGGACACCGCGAGAGCGAAAATTGGCCGAGCTCCTCGCGGAGGTATTGAACCTCGAAAAGTTGGGTAGGGACACCAACTTTTTTGAGGCGGGCGGCCACTCTCTTTTGGCGACCCGGTTCCTGGCAAAGGTAAGGTCCGTTTTCTCGGTAGCGCCGTCCCTGCGCGATTTTTTCGAGGCGCCCACGGTGGCCGGCCTAGCCAAGAGGCTGCGGTCCCTCGAACCCACCGAGGAGGCGCCCATCTCGCCCCTGCCCGAGGAGATGAGGCAAGGCGTCCATCTCTCCTTCGGGCAACAACGGCTTTGGTTTTTGGACCGCATGGAAACGAACCGGGACTCTTCCGGCCGGGCCGCCTATCATATTGCCGCGCTCCTGCGGCTCGACGGGTCGCTCGACGCGAGTGCCCTGGAACAAAGCCTGGCGTCCATGGTTGTCCGGCACGAGGTCCTGCGCACCAGCTTCCACGCGGTCCATGGCCAGGCGCGTCAGCGCGTGCATCCTTCCGCGCCGGCAAAGCTGACCATCGCGGATCTCGCCGGGCTCGGCCCCGAGACGGGACGCGTTCCCGCGCTTGCCAAGCGGGAGATGCGGCGTCCCTTCGATTTGGAGAAGCCGCCCCTTTTCCGCGTGGTTTTGCTGCGAACCGGCGATCGCGAGCATCATCTGCTGGTGACCTTTCACCACATCATCGCGGATGGCTGGTCCGTAAAGTTGATGGTTCGCGAGATCGGGTCCTTCTACGAGGGTTGGGTTCATGGCAAGCCGGTTGAGGTTGAACCCTTACCCATTCAGTACGCGGATTTCGCCGCCTGGCAGCGCCGACGCCTGTTGGACGATGCCCTTGCCCGACAGGGCGGGTACTGGGCCGATCGCCTGAAGGGCGCGCCCGCGCTGCTGGAACTTCCGCTCGACAAGCCCCGCCCCGCGCGTCAGCGCTACTGCGGCAAAATCTGTCATTTCGAATGGGGGCCCGAGCTCGCCCGGCAATTGAAGCAACGGGCGCTGGAGGCGGACACCACGCTCTTCACGGTGCTTCAAACCCTGTTTGCCGGCTTTCTCGCCCGTTACTCGGGCCAGGAAGACATTCTCATCGGCACGCCGGTGGCCAATCGGGACCGGGAGGAGATCGAGCCGTTGATCGGCTTTTTTGTCAATACCATCGTGATTCGAAACGACCTTACGGGCCGGCCGGGGTTTGCCCAATTATTGGCCCGAACCCAAGGCGAGATTCTGGACGCCTTTGCCAATGCCGATCTTCCTTTTGAACGCGTGGTCGATAGCCTGAACCTCGAACGCGCCCTGGACCACGCCCCGCTGTTTCAGGTCATGTTCATGCTTCAGGAGGACGCGCCCTTGCGGCTCCCGGCATTGAAGGTCCGCCGGGTTGACGTGGATCTCGAGACCGCCAAATTCGACCTCACCCTCATTTTGTCGGAATCGGAAGACCGTCTTCAAGGGGCCTGGGAATACAACCGCGACCTATTCGAGCATGAGACGGTTCAACGCATGACCGGTCATTTCTTGAACCTGGCCGGCTCCATGCTCAATCATCCGGAGCGGCCCTTTTCGCGGCATTCCCTCCTGTCCGCGGCCGAGTCGCGCCAGATCCTTTTTGAATGGAACCAAGGGGGCGGCCTCCCGGGTCCGGCCAAATGTTTCCATCACGAGTTCGAGGCGCAGGTGAGGCGAACGCCGGATTCCATTGCGCTCTATTCTCGCGGATCCGGAATTGGAAATCGTCCGGCGCATCTGACCTATACGCGGTTGAATGCACGCGCCAACCGGCTGGCCCGGGCCTTGCGAGCTGCGGGGATCGGTCCGGATCAAGTGGTGGCCATTCAGATTCCGCGTGGGCCCGACCTGGTTGCCGGCCTGCTCGCCATCCTCAAATCGGGCGCCGGCTATCTGCCCTTGGACGCCAACTATCCGCGTGAGCGTTTGTGCTTCATGCTCGAAGACGCCCGAGCCGCGATGCTGCTGGCCACGAGCTCGGCTTCTTTTCCGTCCCCCGGGCCGGGCATTCGGGTGCTCCATGTGGATCAGGAGGAAAAAGGCGCCGAAAGGGAGCCCGACCTCGACCCGCTGCCAGACCTCCGGAACCTCGCCTACCTGATCTATACATCCGGTTCGACCGGCCGGCCCAAGGGCGTCATGGTATCTCACCTCGGCCTGGCCCATTACCTGCACTGGTGCCTGGACCGCTATCCCGTTTCCTCGGGAACCACGCCGCTTCACGGCTCGATGAGTTTCGACGCCACGATTACCTCGCTTTGGCCGCCGCTGCTTTGCGGATGCGCCCTTGACCTGATTCCCGAAGGCGGTGAATCGGAGTCGCTGGCCCTGGGCTTGCAAGGTGGCAGATCCTATTCACTGGTCAAGCTCACCCCGGCCCACCTGGAGATGCTGCGCGGCTCGGTCGAGCCTAAAAACGCGCGCCTATCCTGCCTGATCCTGGGCGGGGAGGCCCTGACCTCCCGCAACCTGGCGCCGTGGCTGGAAGCGGGGGTCCGGGTCATCAACGAATACGGGCCCACGGAGACGGTGGTCGGCTGCTGCGTGTGGGAGGTAGACGAGGAAATCCACGAGAAGGGTCCCGCGCCCATCGGCAGGCCCATCGCCGATACC
>JBGTRP010000824.1:0-3557 GCA_041940685.1 Acanthopleuribacteraceae bacterium | reverse complement strand
CCCAGACACTGCGCAGGGGTCCCTGGAAAACGGTTACCGCGATCAGCTTGCCGCGATTGTCGAAAACCTCCAGGCTTCCTTCCTGTTTCACGATATCGTAGCTGTTGACCACCGCGAAACCATTGCCAAGCGCGAACATGGTCGCTACCGGTGGCATGAAGTCAATGCCTTCCACCCGTTTGTACGCCCGGTCATAGATGGGTTTGGGCATATTCTGAGCCAGGAAGGGAATGCGGCACATCCCCTGCCACATGGCCTCGAATACGATGGATTTTGCCTCGTCGGTGAAGGGCTTGGCCTTGAACTTCTTGTTCCACCGGCCCAAAAGCTCGCCGGAGGCATCGTAGATATCGCCGCGATATTCCGATGCGGTGCCCGCCACCATCGTGTTGCCGTCGATCCCCACGCCTACCGGGGGACCCTCTGCCTGGCTTGTCATGTGGCCAACCAGGAACTCCACCCAAAACTCGGGATCGTTGACCCGGCTCCAATCCGTGGCGGGATGCTGCTTGTCGACCAGGATCTTGATATGGTTGAGCTCCGAGTCATAGAGCGATAAATCGTACTTTTGTTGGTTTTGAGCGTCGGTTTGTACCGTGTAGAACATGACGTTGCCGTTGTCAAAGAAAAACGGACGGGACAGGGACCGGTACCCGTTGGGGAAGCTCGCATCGCGAATGTAATTTCCCTCGGGGTCGAAAACGGTCATGCGCTTCAAGCCGATATCAAAAATGACGATGTTGCCCTTATGATCGATGCCGATCGCGGACATGCCCTGGAATTCGCCGGGACCTTGCCCCTGTTTGCCGAATTCGCTTTTGAACTTACCGTCCTTATCGAAAATGGCGACCCGAAAGTTGCCCGGGTCCATGATGTACATGTCGTCCTGGTCATTGGTTACCAGAGAGGTTCCACCCGTAAAAATTTGATGGTCGTCATCCGGATCATTTCCCAGCACAAGGTCTCTGACCGCCTCGATTTTGACGGGCTTGGTCGGCTGCAAACCATTTTCAACCAGGTTTTGGGCCGCCAAAATCATGAATAACCAAATCATACAATCGCTCCTTTTGCCACAATCTGCAAACCACCCGGGCCTTCTAATTTGGTTTTAGATCCCCGGGGTGGAGTTCGAAAAGGTAGTGGGTTGGTCGGCGCCGGCAACCCAGTTCCCAAGGTCAACGGAAAGGGGGGCTTCCCGTCTTTCCGTTTTAGGGATCTCGCCTTCCGCATCGGGGATGCATGGAATTCTCCATGCAAACGCCGCCCGGACATAGATGCCCTCTCCGCTTCCCACGAGACCCACAATATCATAACGAGAAAAAAACCACTATAGATTCATGAAACCGATGATGGTGTTCCAGCCCACAAATCAAAGTATCAAAATCCGGCGCGGAAATATATTTACAATGGCTGTTAAACTTTCATCCCTTTGGGCGCGGGTATAGATTCCCCCTTTGATGTATTGACGAGCGATGTTTAATTCATTTTTCCGGCCGAGGTGGTGAAGGGTTAAGGATTCGAAGCGGGTCGTTCAGGGCCGGGGGCGGTGGTTTTTTCCAGCTTTTCGGCCGGAGGATCCGCCGCTTCCTCGCCTTTTTCCTCTTTTGGTTCTGAATTCTGATCCTTATCGCTGGCGATGGGAGTCGTCACAAAACGGCGGTAGTTTCGGTTGGAGGAAAGGCTCAAGGTGATGATCATCAAACAGACGCCGCACATCAAAAAGAGGAAGGGGATATTTTGGTCGAGCATGTCGGCTACCACACCCGAAAGTCCCATGGAGATGGGCGTGAGACCCTGGGCCAGGGTCCTCAGAACGCTGAAAACGCGGCCGCGGATTTCGCTCTGGGTGGTCGATTGGATCAGCGTCATGACGTTGAGGTCGAATATAGCCCCGTTGATCCCGATAATGAAAAAGAGGCTGAACACCACATAGACATTGGGCGTGGTGCCGAAGAACATCAAAATGCTGGCGGTGAGGATAGGCAGAACCACCATGAAGCCCAATCTGGATCTTGGCGTAAACTTCACAATCCCAAACAGGGAGAGCCCGAACATGGAGCCGCCAAGCAGCGCGCCCACCAAAAACCCATACCAAGAAGGGTCCACCCTGAGGAATTTTTCGATGAAGGGAATCAGCAACACCCGGAAGGGCACGGTGAAAATATTCCAGGCCGCCGAACCAAAAATTAGGGTGCGAAGGCCCTTGCGCCCCCAAATGTAGCGAAAGCCCTTGCCGGTTTCCACGCCGTAATGCCTGAATTTGCCGACCCAATCGGTTTGCTTCTTTTCGGGTATTTTTTGAGGAATGGTAATGAAACATTCGCTGATGCCGGAGAAGATGAAGCTGAGTCCGTTAATGAAAAACAGCGCCAACGGACCGAGCCAGCTATAGATCACGCCGCCCATGCCAAGACCGACCAAGGCGCCGATTCGGCCCGTGAACCCCATCAGAGAATTGGCCTTCGCCAGCTTTTCCTTCGGCACCAAATCGGGAAATGCAGCGCTGATGGCCGGCCCGAAAAACGCTCCCGTAATGCCGTTCAATATGGCCACCACGAAGACCCAGGTCATGATGAGGTTGGTCGCATTGGGTTCCAAATAGAAAAGCGCGGTAATGGTGAGAATCGCGAGACCATTGATGAAATCCGAGGCGATGATAATGGTTCGCCTGGAAAAAAAATCAGCCAGCGTACCGCCGATCGGGCCCAAGATAAAGCCGGGCAACTGGGAAGACATGGTCAGAAGTCCCATGAGAGTCGCGGACCCCGTGGCCTCGAAAATCCAGTACATCATGGCAATGCTATAGGCGGTGGAGCCGATTCCGCTGACGCCCTGACCCAGCCAGATCAGGACGAAATTCTTGTTGAACAATTTTCGGGGCTGATCCATGGACGGCTCCTGATGATTTGGGGTCGTGGTCGGTCGATTTCGGCGAGGTTTGAGATCCGGTCGCGGCAAAGGGGTGAATGAGGATCAGTAGGCGGAACATAAGTTGAGATGGCCGGCGGATCGAGGAGCGCTCACCGCGTGTCCCTGGATTACATGCCGTCCGACCGGCGGGTTATCTGGATTGGGAAACTCGGCTTTCCCAGCCAAGGAGAGCGCCTCAATCCCGGCCTCGCCCTCGCCGCGGCCTTGGGAAAAGGCAAGAGCGGGCGCCAGGCGAACCCGCCGCATTTTCAGGGCATGAAATTATAGCAATAACTCCTGGTTTCACAATACATGGGGATCGGTTCATTCCCAGACTGGCCAAGCCCTGGCGATTAACCAAAACTTGGAATTCCGCGCGGGAGGAGTCGGTCTCGAATTATAGATAACCCCTCTCAGCCTTTCACTCGGAAGCGCCTCGTTTCAATGCGAGGATAATTCCGAACCCTCGCAGACCCTCGCAACCCTCGCAAACGCCGCAGAGAGGTGGGCATGAGCCTGTCGACGCAAGGGATGATCCGGCTGGACGATGCGATGCTGGCGTCGGAACTGGGGCAGATTCAGGCCGAGACCCGTTCCCTGGCTGGCGAGCTCCGCGTGCGCGGCCACTGCGTGATGAAGGGCTACTA
>JBGTRP010000823.1:0-3565 GCA_041940685.1 Acanthopleuribacteraceae bacterium | reverse complement strand
TCATGATCTTGACCTCGCCCGCCTCGACGATCTCCTCGGCGTGCTTCTGCCATTCGCTCTCGTTGGAAATGAAAAAAGTGGTGTGGCCGGAGTCGCCGAAGGGCGTCTGCACCACCAGGTCCGGTCCCAACTCACGGGAAACCCGGCGCAGCGTCTCGTAGCTGTCTACCCTGGTCAGCACATTGGGCACGCTGGGCACGCCCGCCTTGTCCGCCACTCGCGTGGTTTCCACCTTGCTGTCCAAATGATTGCGCAGCTCAAAGCTGGGAAAACAAACCTCCAGTTCGAGCTTGCGGGCCAGGGCCTCCGTCCTCTCATCGAACATCAGGAACATGGCCTTGCCGCCGGGCCCCCGTTTGCGAATAAACGCGCGCACCTCGGGATGCGTCAACAGGTAGTTGTTGATGTCCTCGATGCTCTCAAAGGGCTCATGGGGCATTTCCTTCCCAGGGATAAACACATTGGGGTGTTGCCCGTCGAAACAATCGATGTAATTGATGAACTTGAGGCCTTTTACCCACTCATCGGCGCCCAGCAGGTTGAAGTTGGTCGCGCTAATGAAGTAGATGGGTTTCTCGTTTTTATAAAAAAACCGCCGCACCTCCGACAGATTCCTCAAATAAGCTGCTTTGCCCTTTTCCGATTGGCGGTTGGAGGGGGCCTTACTCATACTACAGTCTCCTTATTTTTCTTGCTTCGTCCGGGCTTGGAAGAAGTGGTTGACGCGGGCTTTCCGGTTTTGGCTCCGGTGTGGGGATCGGCATCGGATGGGGCGGTCATGGTGGAGGGTCCGGCATGGGATTCCTCGCTGCCGGCCTGGTAAACTTCCTCCCGAAAGACCCGCAGGCCAAGATCGGGATTGTAGCCGTGGATTTCCTTGACATCCACCTCCAATAAAAAGGCCAGTGTGTCGAAATCGGGCGCCTGACCAGGCACTAGAATGGGGAAACCAGGCGGATAGGGCGTAATGAAGGCCGCCGCCACCAACTCAAGACCATCCCGAATCTGTTTGAGCAGATCCTTGTCTACCTTGACGTAGCGGCAGTTGCTCTCTTCCGATGCAAGAAAATAGGCGCGCCGCACCTGCCCGCCGCGCGGGTCGCCGGGATCGCGGAAAAAGGGATGGAAGCGGCTGAAATTGGGTAGGGGCGGTTGCTCGTGGCTGAGGTTTTTTACCCGGCCCGCCAAAGCCTTCTGCTCGATGGCGGGCATGTCCTTGTAGTCCCGTTCCAGTTGGCGTGCGATTTTGATGAGCACTCCGATCAAAAAGGCGACGGAACTGCGGCTGGTTCCGATATTGGTCATCAGCAACACGGTATTGCGCGAGGTCTTGTTGACCTGGATGCCGAACCGATCCATCAGGTACTCTTTGCGGAAGGTATCGCCGTCGATTCCTGCCGCGCCGGTAAACAGGGTGATGCGCGTGGGATCGAGCACAAAATCGTCGCTTTTCCAGGATTTTTCGAACGCCGTCCAGGCGCCCTCCATCTCCCCATAGCCAGCAATCCCCGAGGGCCGGTAGGAGTCGGGAATCATATCCGCGGGATCGAGAACCCGGAAGAACTTGCGCAGCAATGGATGTTGCCGCAGTGTTTTGCGCAGGATAAATGCCATTTCCACGCTTTTTTTGACCAATTCGTAACCCTCGAGCTCGAACTGTCGCCGCCCCAGATCGAGGCTGGCCAGAATTTGGTAGTTGGGCGAGGTGGAAGTATGGGTCATGAAAGCCTCGCTAAAGGCGTGCTCGACCCTGCACTTGAACTCGTTGTCAAAGACGTGGATCATGCTGCCTTGACGCAGGGAAGTAAGGGTTTTGTGGGTGGATTGGGTCGCGTAAACGCGGACACGCAATTGGTCGGGATCGGGCAAGAGCCGCCGTGACAGCCACCACTCGTCATCGTCGTCCCCGGCCTCCGCCATCTTGCTTTTGAAGCGCTGGAAGGACTCCCGGTAGCCCTCGTCCTCCACCATTTCGGACAGAACCCGCGCCGAGCCCATGGCGTTGCGGTTGCGGTAGGCGGGAAGCCGGTGGGCAAAGCCGAACCAGGCCTCGTCCCAGAGGAAGATCATATCCGGTTTGATGGCCAAAACCTCCATCATCACGCGCAGGCAGTTGTGGACGACGCCATCGAAGGTGGAGTTGGTGAGTATCAGCATCTTCACCTTGTCAAGCCTGCCCGCCCGCTTGAACTCCAACAGGGTTTTCTTGATTTCCTGCAGGGGCACCGCTCCATACATGGAGTATTCCTTGAGTGGATAGGAATCCAGGTAAACCGGCGATGCGCCCGCGAGCACCAAACCGTAGTGATGGCTCTTGTGACAATCGCGATCGATCAGCACGATATCCCCGGGCCGCAGCAGACCCTGCTGCACAATTTTGTTGGCGGTCGAGGTCCCGTTGGTGACAAAGAAGGTGCGCTGTGCGCCGAAAGCCCGCGCCGCGGCTTCCATGGCCTTTTTCAGCGGCCCGGTGGGATGCAGCAGAGAATCCAGGCCGCCGGTGGTGGCGGAGGTTTCGGCCAGAAAGATGTTTTTGCCATAGAAATCGCCCATATCGCGAATCCAGTTGGAGGCAAAAACCGAGTTGCCCCGGGAAAGCGGCATGGCGTGAAACACACCCGTGGGCCGTTTGCTGTACTCTTTCAACGCGGTAAAGAAAGGCGTTTGGTAACGGTCTTGAATGCCGCGGCAGATGCTCAGGTGCAGTTCGTGGTAGTGCTCGTGCTGGTAGAAGATACGGCGAAAAACCGTGGATTTATCGGATGCCGCCTCCTCTACCGAGGCCGAGGTCACCAGGTAGAGATCCAATTCCGGACGCAGTTGATGCAGCATTTTGCCGAGGGCAAGACCCCGTTCAAAACCTATTTTGGCCTCGATCGATTTACGATCGTCCGCGCTGAGGAAGTACCGCAGCAACTCGAAGCTGGTCTTGGTTTTCACGGGAAAATCGTAGCGAATGACCACACTTTGGATATTGTGGTTGAACAGGGCCGCGATGAGGGCATCCTCGAAGCTAGGCACAATCACCAGGTCGTAAACCAATTCGTCATCCGGTGAGACCAAAGCGTACATTTCCTTGCGCAGGCCGGCTTCCTCATCCTTGCTCAACTCATTGACCATCAACACCTCGAAGTAGTGTTTGCGCGAGCCTGAATAGCGTTTCATGTAATCCGTTTCGAGATGGTGCGGCTTGCGGCCCCGGGCCTCCGGGGGATAGCCGGATGAGGATGGATAGTTGCGATAGGAACGATTGACGAGCAGCCGGCAGACAAATGCGATCTCCTTTGCCAGCGTTGCAAACTCCTTGCGTTCGAAAATTTTCTTCAAGGAACCCAAAAGGGCCTTTCCTGGGAAGGCCCAGTACTTTTCCACGGGTTCAAGGCGATCGAAACAGCCGCGGATCTGTTCCCAGAAACGCAGTTTTTCACTCTCGGAGCGCGCCTTCGTGAGCTGACGCGCGGCCGAGCTCAGCGCATTCCAGGTATCCTGTCGTTGCTTGCCCACCTTGTAATGGGCCTCCAGTTGGAAATCACCGCTGCCTCCCGCTTGCTTATTCTTCAATTTC
>JBGTRP010000822.1:0-3568 GCA_041940685.1 Acanthopleuribacteraceae bacterium | reverse complement strand
GCGCTCCCAGCCGTTTTCCGGCTGTAGAAGGGTAGTTTCATGGGATTATGGGAAGATGCCGTCAAAGCTGCCAAAGCGGGCGATCACCGGGGTGCGAGGGAAGCCTTCCTGCGTATATCCGAGCGCGTCCCGGACAATGAAACCGTCTATCAATGGCTGGCCTATGTTTCCGAGTCCCTCGAAGAGAAATCTGGGTATCTGCGCAAGGTCATCACGCTCAACCCCGGCAACCAGCAGGCCAAAGCCTCCCTGGCCAAGGTGCTTCTAAAAAAAGGCATCCAGTGGGCCAAGCACAAGGATCGCGTCGCGGCGCGCTCCATTCTAGAAGAGGCGAGCCGGCTGAACCCCGACAGCGAAAAGGTTTGGCTCTGGCTGGCCTCGATAGCCCCTAGCAACCAGGAGCGTTCGGTCCATTTGCGCAAGGTGTTGGAAATCAATCCCGAAAACCGCCAAGCGGGCGAATGGCTGGCCAAAAGGGCCGCGCCTCGTATGGAGCCCAGGCCGGTGTGGCGATGCCCGCTCTGTCGGTGCGAGGCGCCGGCGGCGCGGCAGGAGTGCTCCAATTGCGGGGCGCTGCTCTCTTTAGAAAAACTTACCCATGAAGCCCCGGAAACACCGTATGATCCCGTCAAAAAAGAATTGGTGGAGCGGGCCGTCGAGGAACTCAGAAACAAGCAACTCAATGGCCATCCCTTCGAAAACCATGTCCACCTGAGCCTGGCCTATCTGAATCTCAACCGATTCGAGGAAGGACTCCAGGCTCTGCATGAGGCCCAAGGCATACGCCCCGATGACCAGGATGTAACCAGGGCCATCCATGCCTTGAAAAAGAAGCTCGCGGAAATTGCGGAACCGCAAGCAATTGAAGAAGAGCCTTCGATCGAACAGCGGCGCACGACCATCATGGTCGTCGACGACAGCTCCACGGTGCGCAAGCTCGTCGCGATCACCCTGGAGCGACATGGCTACCATGTGGTGTCGGCCTCCAGCGGCATACAGGCTCTGGCCAGGATCAACGAAATCGTGCCCGATTTAATCTTCCTCGACATCAAAATGCCAAATTTGGACGGCTACCAAATCTGCAAGATCATTCGGGAAAACCACTTAACCAAAAAAGTCCCCGTAATTCTACTCTCGGGCCAGGATGGTTTTCTCGACCGCGTGCGTGGGCGCATGGTTGGCGCGCGGGAGTTTATAACCAAGCCGTTTGAAACCTCAACACTCCTCAATTCCATTGAAAAATTCTGTGGCAGGTAACCGAATTCATGTCTATCGAAGGTGATCTCAAGGATATTGGTTTGGGCACCATTGTGCAAGCCATCTGCATCGAGCGCCGCAAGGGTAGGCTTCTATTGAACTGCCGGGAGCAGGAAGGCGTCATTTTTTTTGATAACGGCGAGATTGTACACGCATCCCTGGGCGATTTGGAGGGCGTTGAGGCCATTTACAAATTATTGACCTGGAACAGTGGGTGGTTCCGCCTGACCGAACAAATGGAGGTCCCCCGACACACGATCCGCATGAACTGGAATCATTTGCTTCTCGATGGGCTGAGAAGGGTGGACGAAAAACATCGCGGCGAGGCCGAGCTCACGCGGGAACCCGTTGACCTTTCGCCCGGTGAAATCGAGGAAGACCGGTTGCTGGAAAACAACCTGATTTACCTGATGTCCAAGCTGGAGCAGTTCATGTATCATTTGAACAAGCTCAAGCTCCACAAACGGGCGCAGGCGGCCCTGAATGTTCTGGGAGACATGGTCAACGAGGTGGTGAAGTTCGGCGAGGCATGCTCGGGCGGCTGCTCGCTCATGAAGGCGATTGTCCAAGCGGTTGAAAAATTCCCCCAGGCTCGCATTCTCCACATTGCAAACAACCGCTTGTCCGTAAAAACCGCCCAAAACCTTTACAAGAGCTGGGCGGACGATCCGGCGGACCGGAATTTCTTTTTCAAACAGGTTTGCCGCGGCGCCATTCACTCGCTCAATCTGATTTTTGCCAAGATGGCGGGTGAGTTTCACTCCAAGCAAACCCACAAACAGTGGGTGGAGACCTACGAGGTATTTCTCGTTGAATTGAAACGGACAATGGAGCGCATTCCATTCTGATACTATTTTTCATTTAGAGAGGTTCATTCATGGCAGGCAACACCATTCTCGTGGTAGACGACAGTCCTACCGAACGCCGGCTGATGATTTCGGCGCTGGAGGGCCAAGGCTACAACATCCTTACGGCGAGCGACGGCGAGGAAGCGCTGGAGGCGGCGGCCAATCTCAATCCGGACTTGATCCTGCTCGACATCATTCTCCCCAAAAAGAACGGTTTCCAGGTCTGTCGCCAGTTAAAGACCTCACCCGCGACCAAACACATCAAAATCGTTCTGATTAGCAGCAAAACCCAGGACAGCGACCGTTTCTGGGGCCTCAAACAAGGCGCGGACGAATACATCAACAAACCGTTCGAAAACGACGAGTTGCTCGCCAGCGTGGTGAGACTGCTTTGAGTGCTCGCGGCGCCCCAATGGTTTTTGCAGCCCCGAACCATTCCAGCCGCCGCCAATGGGACGGGGATGCGCGTCCCCGCCTGCCGGGCGGCTCGCGCGCGATGCGAAGGAGCCAGACCTGATGGCAGACCCCAAAAAACCGAAGCCGTTTTCCCCGGAAGACCTGGAAAAAACCATTCCCGCCGGCCCCCCGGGCGCCAAGGGCCGGGGCCCGAAACCACCCGACCCAAAAGGAGCCGAAACCGAGACCGTGGGACCCGCGGAACGAGAGGTGAACGAGGCCCTGGAAAGGCTTTTGGCACAGGTCGACTCCGAAATGAAGGGAACGGTAGAGCGGGAATTCCAAGCATCTCCCGCGGCCGGAGCCATGCCATCGGGCCTGCCCCAGCACCGTCACCTGTTTTTCACTCTTGCCTCTACCCGCTACGCGCTTCCTTTGGCCAATGTGTTGGAGATCGGAACCATTCCCGAGATGACTCCCGTCCCCAACCTACCCGAGTGGGTAGCCGGCGTGACCAATTTACGGGGAGAAATCCTCTCCGTGGTGGATATTCGCGCCTTTCTGGGCATCGGGCGTTGCGAAAGGCTGAAGGACAACCGTCTCGTGGTATTGCGCACCATGGATGACGCAATGCAGTGCGCCATCCTGGTGGACCAGGTCAACGGCATTCACGTCATCGCTCCCGAGCGAGTGCGCCCGCCCAAGGCGCCCGTGGAGGCTTCTCTCCAACCATTCGTGGAAGGAATCCACGATGATGATGGACGCTTGATCGTGGTCGTGAACATGGATCGCCTGCTGAAGGCGCCGCGCGTCGTACGCTTCCGGGTCCAGGCGCACGCTGAGGCGCCAGTGGACATCGCCGCGATAGGTCGTTTCGGGATAGATGAAAAAGCCGGTCCGCTCTTCCCCCACCTCGATCCGCGCAGGCGGGGCCGTTGCGCCGGGGACCTCCAGGACCCGATGACCGTCTTCGGCCAGCTCGGCATGGACCTGGGAATTTCCAAAGGTGCCTCTTGAGCGATCGTGGATCGCCCGGATCTCGACCTTGAGCGCAAGATCCGACAGAT
>JBGTRP010000821.1:0-3570 GCA_041940685.1 Acanthopleuribacteraceae bacterium | reverse complement strand
ACCCGGAGCGTCTTCTTTCCTCCAGAGCCGTTGGTGCAGAATGGATTGCGAGATTTAAGCTTGCCGTCATTTTCTCCCAACATATCACAAGACGACCGTTTATGGCCAAGGGGGTGGAAGGCCTTTATGAAAGCTATTCCGCCGGGATACTCAAGGAAGCCAAAAAGGGGGTGTTGGGAGGTGTTCAAATTTGATCAAAACTGGCCAAAAGTACGCCAAAATTCACCAGTTTTCAAAAATGAGCATCCACATGAAACCGTTGGCGCGAGGGAATCTGAACAGGTTCTCACATCATCAAACCGTTGTAAATTTACTTTGCGTGCGTATTCCGCGCCATTCCGCACTTTCAGCTGATCTAGTTAAAGGGTCGATACAGAGTGCTTGGCTTTTATTAATCTTTTGGGGAGAGGGTTTCTGTAAGATGAGAGGAGAAATTCCATTATCGGTAGGAGCATTCGGTTGAATGAGTGGCAAAAGGCATTTTAAGAAATAAATTAAAGCGACATCTCTCGAACTCTTTTGAACTGGAACCTGCTTCTCAAGGACTGACTATACAAACAAGCAATGGAGCTGGAAATGAAATGGGAACAAGCGCTTGAAACACTAAAGAGCACCTACAACATAGATCAAAAACGCCAGCCAGAAAAAGTGGTTCTGCTAGAACGGTTGCTTGAAATTTGCCGGCAGATCTCCACTTTGGACCATGACCAGGTTTTGACCCTCATCCTCCACCATGTTGTTGCTTTGACTGGCGCTAGGCATGGGGCATTGTTGCTGGTTGATGGTGATGGCGTTTTACAGCCGAAACGTACCGTAAATTTGGCAACCCACGAACTGGACCGTTTCGAGTTCAGTCGATCCGTTGTGAATCGGGCTTTTCACACTGGTAAAGTGGTACTTCTGGCGGATGTGAGCCAATCCGAGTTCTTTGATCGAGCCTCTGTCCATAAACTCTCGCTCAAGGCAGTGGCGGCCATGCCCCTGATCACCCGCACCGGCTGCCTTGGCGTGATTTATTTGGACAGCGATAGATGTCATCACCTGATGCGCGAAATCGAGATTCCCATCCTGGAAGCCTTTGCCGCCCAGGCGGCAATCGCCCTGAACAATGCAAAGATCCACACAAGCTTAGAGCGCGATCATCTTCTCGCCAAACGAGGTCTCCAGGAGAGCTTTCAATTCGGCGACCTCATCTACCGCAGCGAAGCCATGCATCAAATACGTAGGAAAATCGAACGTGTTCTTGATACAGGGGCGACGGTTCTGCTTTTGGGGGAGACTGGAACAGGCAAGGAACTCGTGGCACGTGCCATTCACAGCAACAGCAAACGGCGCAAGGAACCATTCGTAGTGCAAAACTGCGGTGCATTGCCCGATCCACTGCTTGAGAGCGAACTCTTTGGCCATGTAAGGGGCTCTTTCTCCGGTGCAGTAGCGCATAAGAAAGGACTTTTGGAAGCGGCTCATATGGGTACCTGTTTTCTCGACGAAATCGGTGATGCTTCGGCCGCCATGCAGGTAAGCCTGCTACGCTTCCTCGAGTCGGGCAGTCTGCGCCGGGTCGGTGATAACCGTGAGCGGTTCAGCGATGTTCGCATTGTGGCAGCAACGCATATTGACCTTCAGGAGGCGGTTTCACAAGGCCGCTTTCGCGAGGACCTTTACTATCGCCTGGCGGTCTACCCTGTGATCTTGCCGCCGCTCAGGCAGCGGCGTGAAGACATCCCAGCGCTGGTCCGCCATTTCGTGACCGAATTCAACCAAAACCTGGAGAAAAAGATTACCGCCGTACCGGCTTCTACCATGGCCGCGCTCTGTTCTCCGCAACGACAGTGGCGGGGAAATATTCGTGAACTTAAAAACACGGTTTATCGGATGATGCTTCATAGCTCGGACCACGAGTTGGCCATACCGCCGGAAGATGTTACCGCCTCAGAGTCTCACGCCCACCCTGAGACGGGCCCTGTTAAAACCATGGCCCAAATGGAGCGGGACCATATCCTCAAGACCTTGGCTATCGCGGGAGGAAACCAAGTGCGGGCGGCGGAGTTGCTGGGCTTAAAACGCGGCACCTTTCGGGGCCGCCTGAAGCGGCTGGCAGTCCGATTGCCCGAGGATCTCGCCGGTTATTTGTGAAATCCCAACTTCCACTTGACATAGGAGGCGGCCCACTTTTGGGTAAAGCGAGCCGCCTTGGGGAACCAATTTTTTCGAGACTATTACTACACAGCTTTGCCGGTTACCCAATCTTGCTCACCGTATGCCAAGGCTGGTTTTGTTTCCAGATCAGTTGATTTTGACATTTCTTGTCAATTTTCCTTTGTATACTGCTCGATCATTTCATCGATTGATTCTATGTTGGGAAACGGATTGGCAGGTACTTCCCCGCGTAAGCTGTTTTGGAACAAAATTAGATTGCGAAGGAACCTCAAAGATCGGGTATCTCTTCTTCTACGTGGTGCTTTTTCCATTGCTTTGTAAAGAGCATCCAGCGTTGGGTTTCCGGACGAAATCTCACCTGACCGCCGGCCCGGGTTCAACGCCGTCAGTTGTCGAATGACCCCAGGATTGACGGGTTCGTTATTAAAAAATCCAGCAAAATACTGGAACCAAAGAGTGTATTCCTCACCAAAGTCATCCCACTGTTTCACTGCATCTAACAGTGGCGCTACAAAGTCCGGGTTCTCTGCAAGTAATCCGAGAGCTTTTCGGAACCGGTCATTCCTCGGCATGGTTTTTAAACCGTCAAAAAACTGCTCTTTTAAGATCTGGGGACCAGTGAATGTGGTGCTACAAGGGTCACCGGGCATCAGCACTGAACTTACGGTTCCAATTTGATTGCCACAGGCGCTGGTTGAGTTATATAGGTTAGTCCCAATCGGGGTCACCAGTGTAGAAACGGAGGATATCCCGAAGTTTCCTGCGGCTACAATAGCCCTATTGCTAGATATGTCTAATGCTCCATTTGGAATATTGTTACTGACGAATGTATTGCGGCCTGCCTCTGATGCATTTGTCAGCCCGCTGCCAATATCACCAGAGAACCAAAAATTGCGTATCCCATATCTTGAGTAGTTATAAAAATAATTATTTTGGATAAGAGGCATTTTGGCATTTTGGTTGAACGGGCTAAATAATAAGAGAGCATGTGATGTGTTCCATATACAGTTACTCTGGAATTGAATCTCTTTATCGCCACTACTGCTTTGGATATAAAAGATTCCAAATCCACGGAATAATTCTATTCGATTGCACCCAACGTATATATTCTGACCATTAAATATTCGGATTCCGTGATCACTCTTGTAGACTGAGTTTTCGCTAACATTGCAATAGCGGCTATCGTTAAATTGTATTGCTACCCTAAAACCTTCAATGCGATTACTCAAGACGGTCACATAATCGGAGCTTAATACAGAAATAGCTTCGGAGGATGTGACGCTACCCCTAGGGTTCAAAAATGCATTGTTGCCAAGAGTGACACCCGTGCTCCCATTCACCCAAATTTGGCTGGGGTTGCTTGGAAATCCGAAATTAGTTTCTATCCGATTATTGTGAAAGCGGAAATTT
>JBGTRP010000820.1:0-3571 GCA_041940685.1 Acanthopleuribacteraceae bacterium | reverse complement strand
CCGACCGCTCGCCCGGCGAGGCCGCCGACGCCACCGACCGCCGGGGCGCGACCCGCCGGTCGATGTGGGCGCCGGCGCCGAAGCCGACGCCGAGCTCCCGGAGCTCCTCGAGGAGGCCCTGGTCGTCGACGCCGTCGGCGATCAGGCCGATGTGGAGGTGCTCGGCGTTGCGCGGCCCGCACCGTCAATTTCCTGCGTGGACCCGAGTCCGGCGAAACGACCATGGTCTTGCGCCGTGGCCAGCAGGCGCATCGGCAGGTGCGTTGCCAACAGGTAGGTCACGGCGACACCCGTCGCGATCAAACCGAGGGCGATGGCGGAAAGCAGTACGGCGTTCATGAAAACTCCTAAGTGAGATAGATCAAGGAGTCCTCAGTATATGCTGCACTGCGGCGTCTGTAAATATTTTGTATGTGATATATCAATAGACGTGTCGCTCTAAAAGCAACAACGCACCCCGTAGGGTGCGTTGCGCATCTCAAATTGAACGTCCGTCGCATCAAAAGTTGATCGGAATACGCCTGCGGCAGTGCCGCACGTGAATTCGATTCAATGCCCTACCCCACTTTCTTCAGCAACCCCTGATTGCCGTAATCGCCACGCTCGTACTCCTGGGCACGCAGGTTGTCCCACACCGCCGCCGCATTTGGCTTGAGCGACCGGGCCTTGCGGCGCACGAGCATGACGTTCGAGGTCACCTGCGGACGCAACGGGCGCAGCACTGCCGAGGGCGCAATACCAGCGGCCTGCGCCCGCGATGGCACCACACCGATCCCTAGCCCCATCGCCACCATGCCGAATACCGCAGCAAAGTGGCCCAGTACCTGCAACGAGCCCGGGCGTACGCGATAGGCGGCCAGCGCGCGCTCCACCGCGGGCTGGATGCCGGAACTCTGATCGAGCGTCAGCACCGATGCATCGCCCAGTTCGCCCCACCCCAGTGACTCCCGCGCGGCCAGAGGATGCCCCGCCGGCAGCACGGCCTGGAAAGGATCCACGCACAGGGGTTCACAGTAAAGATCGTCGCAAGGCGCCGGATTGCTGGCGATGCCGAAATCGACCTCTCCGCTACGCACACGCTGCAGCACGCATTCATGCGAGCAGTCGCGCAGCGTGATGCCGATGCCGGGCCACGCCTTGCGGCAGCCAGCCACCCACATCGGCAGCGTCATCGATGACAACACCGGATCGGTGGCGATCTGCACCGTGCCTTCACACGGTTTGCCGGTGCCGTGGCTATCGCGCAGTGTCTGTTCGACTTCCTCGACCAGATGGCAGATCCGTTGCGACAGCATCTCGCCCGCATCGGTCAACTCCACCTGGCGCGTGGTGCGATCGAACAGCCGCTGGTCGATCTCCTCTTCCAGTTCGCGCAAGGCGGCCTGTTCAAGGTTTTCATCCATATGCACGAAGCCCCCCGGGAGCGCCCAGCGACCCTTGAATGGCTCCAGGTCCCGTTGGATCAGCATGACGCGGAGGTCGCCGCCGTCGAAGCCAAAAACCACACAGTCCACGGTCAGCGCGGGCCGGGGGTAGTCGTAACGATATCCTGGCGCTGCATTCATGGCATTAATCCTTTTGTTCGGAAGGGAAAGGCGCCGCCTTTCCGGATGCTCGGATCAGCTCGCTGCGCAGTTGCGCCAGCCCGGGCTCCAGTCCTACCACGTAATCCGGCGCCGGTTTTTCCTCACCTCCGTGACCCTGGAAGCTTTCGATCTCGAAGCGCGCACGCAAGCGCGCCTGGCGGGCATTTTCGCGCTGGACCACCGGCTTTCCTCTTAAGAATAGAGGCTTCAGCAGATCCTCCTGTTGATCCGCCGCATCTGGGTGGCGAACCTTCCCTTCCCGAATGTCGATCAAGGAGTTGTCTCGCGGCGGGCCGCTCAGCTCGTCAAAAATGACATCGCAAACCGGCTTGTCCCCATTTCGGAATCTGCGCACCTGAAGGATGCCGGGGATGGAGGTCTTGGGTGCTTCTTCCGACAGCTTGATTTTGTGTTTCCAACCCTTTTCGCCGTCCCGCAAGGCGCCCAGCTTGTACACTCCGCCAAGGGCCGGTTGGTCATGGGCGGTGGCTAGTTTGGTGCCCACGCCCCACATGCCGATACGAGCCCCGCGCCGTTTGAGCTCGGCAATCGCATGCTCGTCCAAGTCATTGCTGGCCACGATGACCGTTTCCTCAAAACCGGCAGCGTCCAACAATCGGCGCGCGCGAATGCTGAGATCGGCGAGATCTCCCGAATCGAGCCGGATGCCCAACAGGGAGTGGCCCTTTTCACGCAGCTTTTCACCCACCTGAATGGCCTTGCGAACCCCCTCCAGGGTGTCGTAGGTATCCACGAGAAAGGTGCAATTGGCCGGCATGGCCTCGGCATAGGCCTGAAATGACGCCAACTCGTCCTCGAATGACATGACCCAACTATGGGCGTGCGTGCCGCGTACGGGGATATCGAACAGTTTGCCGGCCAACACATTGGAGGTTGCCGCGCAGCCGCCGATAAACGCCGCCCGCGAGGCCGCCAAAGCGCCGTCGATTCCCTGTGCCCGGCGCAACCCGAATTCGAGCACCGGATCCTCGCCCGCGGCGGCCGTGATGCGCGCTGCCTTGGTGGCGATCAAGGTCTGAAAATTGACGATGTTCAAAAGCGCGGTTTCCAAAAGCTGGCATTGCAGGATCGGGCCCCGAACCCGCAACATCGGCTGGTTGGGAAAAACCGCGGTCCCTTCCGGCATCGCGTACACATCGCAACTGAGCTTCAGGTCCCGCAGGTAATCCAGGAAGCCCCTTTGAAAAACCGCCGAGCCGTCGCCATTCTCCAAACCCGCCAAGTACTCCAGATCCGAGCCGTCGAAGCCGAAACCGTTTAGAAAATCGATCGCGTAGTCCAGTCCGCAAAAGAGGGCGAAACGGCCGCGAAAGGGAAGTCTCCTGAAAAAGAGATGGAATACCGCCTCCTGCTGGTGCATCCGAGCATGCCAATATCCCTGGGCCATGGTCAACTGGTAGAGATCGGTGAGCAGCATGAGTGAGTGGCGGTAGATGATATTGGTAGTGGCCATGTCCCCCTCCCGACCTTTGTGTAAATATAACACTATGATACGTGAGGAATCAAACCGAGTTTCATGAACCTGGCCAGAAGGGGTGCGCGCGGGCGCGGGAACCCGGAGACCCCCTCGAACCGATAGGGAGGGTCGAAATCCGAAGATGGGATGCATCGGGTTTGATCCGCGGACACGAGCGGTTTATTTATGTGGAGGTTCCATGTAAACTAGGGGCCGTCGTCCTCACCGGGGGGAGAGGAACCGCGCGAAAGGAGTCCTAGGACCGGGTCCCTGTCGTGGATCCCCAATTCCCCAAGCGGGCCCATGGCCTTTTCGGCGCCGCACCGCAAACCCGTTGCTCTGAAACGGGCACTGGCGCCTTCGGATTTCTTTCGTGCGAATGAAACAAACGTCCCGGCGTTCGGGAGCATGGAGGAAACACATGAATCGAGTTGGCAGCGTTTGGGATGCGGTCGGCAACACGCCCCTCATTCTTATCCGGTCTTTGTCGAAACTGACGGGTTGTGAA
>JBGTRP010000819.1:0-3571 GCA_041940685.1 Acanthopleuribacteraceae bacterium | reverse complement strand
AAGGCCTGAGTGCCGGCCGCGCGCGGCGGAGGCGATCGGCCGGTACAAGCGACGAAAGGGATGACACATGACGCCGAATCCCGACGACCACTGGCGCGTCAGCTGGGGCGCCCTCGACATCCGCGCCTGGGCGGGCCTGAAGCGCCACGGCCAGGTTGAAGAGGACCACGGGATCGCCCGGATGTTCCGCTTTCAGATCCCTCAACTTCTTTATACTTTTTTCGATTTCCTCATTGTCTTTTTCGGACATGCCGAAGCGATAGCGGGCAAAGGCATAGAGGCTTTCCATTTCCGGATTCTTGGCAACCACTCCTTCGGCTTCATCGGCAAGTGTCCTCGCCTCTGCAACTTCTCCCACGAGCAGGTGCAAGGCAATCAATGCCCGCCAAGGCTCCGGCCTCGATGGGCGCCTGTTCTTCAACTCGTGGAGCGCATCCACCAACCCTTGTATCCCTTCTTCAAGCCCCGCATCCTCCGGGGGAGCTTCCCCGCTACGTAAGCCTGATGGAGGCAACACCGGCTGATCCGAGCTCACCGGCAGGGAATGGCGGAAAAGGCCCAGATCCACTTCCCCCTCCGCCAGGAGATGGTAGGCATGGCCTTCGATGGCGTCGACTCGAGCGATAAGCGAGGGCGGCACGAAAAAAGCAAAATAGAGTACGGCGGCCGCGGCAAGCACGCCGCCCGCCGGGGCGAGAAAGGGGAAGCCAAGTAGCCGCCTCTTGCCAATAAAAAACAGGTTTTGGGCGTCTCGGTTCGGCGCTTCCTTTTTCTTTGCCGGGGGTAACAGCATAGCCTCGGCGCAGGTTTCCTCACAGCGTTCACATTGGTTGACATGGGAAATCACCGCCTGACGTTTCGAACCTCGCAACCTTCCGTCCAGGAAAGCCGCCAGCGTCCGCGCCGAAGGACAGGCTTGATTTCGATGAGATGCGGTATTGGTTGACATTGCGTTCATTTCATGGCTCCATTCACCCCATCCGGTGCATCCTTTTTAGCCTAATTCGCGCTATTCGGAGGAACCTTAGGGCTGGGCGCCCTTGCCATCTCAATGGCCGCAACAACCCGTCCACACCCTTAACCCATTCCGCGGTTTCGCCCGTGGACCGTCTTCGCTGCTTCACACCCAAATCTTAATCCATCTTATCGACTCCGAACCTCGCGTTTTAGGTTCTATATCTTTTAGACCAACCGGATCTCGAACTTTCCAAAAAAACCCTGGTTATCGGGATGATTTAGTGAAAAATCTCATCGATGAGCTCCTTGTCGATGCCCTCGTCCTCAAGGGCATTTCGCAAGCCTCGCAGCAACTTCTCCACTCTTCGATACAGCCGCCTTTGATCGCGGCCAAGGGTCCGGGCCATTTGCGCCACGCTAACCCCTTTATCATAACGCAGCTTCACGATCAGGCAGTCTTCCTCGCTCAAGCTCTCCAGCAACCCTTGCAAAACTCTCCCTACCCGGGAAAGGCGTTGCGAGCGTTCCCGCTCCAGCAGTTCTTCCTCGGGAGGAGGTCCGGAGCCGGGCATTCCCGCTAGGGATTTCTCATCCTCCACCCGGCGCCGATAGCGGACGGGAAGTCTGGCGGCCAAACGCGCCAGTTCCCGCTCGTCCTCGGCGGCCCCCTCGTTCACGCGCATTATTTGACATGCCTCTGCGAAGCCATAACCATCACGCACCATCAGCGCTTCCAACCTCATGGCCACCGGACCCAATCGGCGCGCCTGGGTAGAGGGGCGCCACTTGCCCCAGCGCTTATCGCGGAAGTCCTGGTAATGCCGGTGGATCACCGTGAATAAGTAGGTTCGCGGCTCGCTCTCCTCCCGAAACTCCCGCAATACCCGGCAATCCTGCTCCAAGAGCTTGATTTGGACCTCGGAAGCGAAGTCCTCGGCATCCTGGCAGAAAAGTTAGTTCCGTTTGCAGATGGTGCGGGTAAGTTCTTGGATCAGCAATAGGTTGGATGAAAAAATATCCGGTTTATTCTCTGAATACACCTATATCATCCTAGAAAAATAAAAAGACTGCACGCTCCATCTCACCTGATGATCTTTGAATCATGATTCGGTATGATATTATCGTTTTAACCCCATTTTTACAAGCAACAACCCGAATTCAGCTTTCCCCGGAAAGGAAAATTAAGTTTAAGCTTGTGATCAACTTGAAATCCGAGGTTCCGCTTTGCCCGCGAGGTTGAGTATTTTTCGACACCGCCTGCTCCTGGCCTGGCCCGCCCTGCTGGTTTTCTTTTACAGTGCCTGCCAGATTTCCAACGTGCCGCAAAAGACCGGGTTTTCCCTGGCAGAGTTCCACGAGTTGTTGCCGGACCAGCGGGCCTTTGTTCCCCGTTTGTCAGGGTTTCCCCACAAGCCGCTGCCACCTGGGACCGACGAGATTGGGAAAAACCCACACCACACCAAGATGGGGGGGGCTTTCAGGGCAAAGATCAAGCAAAAAAAATTTGACGCGGATCCGGATACCGTCCTGTGTAGAGCCCAAATGAACATGCTGACTCCCAGAAAGCAGGAGGCGCTGGAGGACGCCATCCGGGAGTTGCTCCACGCCCAACAAAAATGGCCCCTGGACGCACGCTTTCACAATGAGCTCGCGGTGGCCCGCTTCCTCAAGGCGGAGAGAGATGACGACCCTAGAGAGCTTTTCCGAGCCTTCAGCGAAATCCAGCGCACCCTGGAGCTGGAGCCCGGTTTTGCCGAGGCCGCCTTCAACAGGGCCTATTTTTTGGAAACCCTGACGCTGAAGGATGAGGCGACTCAGGCATTGGAAGCCTATGAAAACCTGGAAGCGGACGCCTCCTGGCGGGCGGAAGCGCAACAGCGGCTTCAACTTCTAAAAAAACCGGCCCTAAGCTTTGAGGAGGAGTTGGCCAAAATCAAAATTCCCGCGTCACGGGATGCGCTTGAAGATCTGGCAGATCGTTTCCCCTATCAAACGCGCAGACAGGTGGAGGAAAGGCTCCTGCCGGCCTGGGGAGAAGGCGATGATGAGGCATTGGATCTAGCCCGAGAGTTTGCCGGGATTCTAGCCCAAAAAAAATTGGGCGACCAGCTCCTCCTCGAAACCATTCGGGCCATCGATGAATCGGAGTCGGTGGGAGTTTTGCGTGACGCGCATCGGCATTTCAGAGACGCGTTGCACAACCTGGACAGCCAACGGCTCGAGGCGGCGATCGAAGGGCTGGAGGAATGCGCCCATCGATTTTCGAGTCAGGGAAGTCCCTATCGCCTGAGAGCGGAACTATACCTACTCGTGGCAAAAAATCGCAATGACGATATGGATCAGCCGGAACTCCTACAGCAATTGGAAGCGATTGCCGAAGAAGCCGGGGAAAGGAGTTTTTTAAACCTCCAGGGCGAGGCTCTCTGGTCGTTGGCCCTAATAAAGTACAAGATCACCGAGCCCGGTTCCCTGCAAACTTTTTACAAGACCAAGGCCCTTTTCGGCTCCATCCGTGAAACGGAGAATATGGCGGGTATCCAAAACTACCTCGGTGAGAACCTGTTGGACTTGGGGGACGGGCTCGAGGGTTGGCAACACCTCTTCGAAGCGCAAC
>JBGTRP010000818.1:0-3597 GCA_041940685.1 Acanthopleuribacteraceae bacterium | reverse complement strand
GGCAGCGGCCGCAGAGCGCGAAGCCACAGGTCTGGTGCGCACATGCCTGCGCCAAAAACCACGACCGAAAGCGCGGATAACCGGGCGGGACTCAGTCCGGCAGTCGCATCCTCCCGCCTTAGCTCGCGCAACAGGTGAATGGCATTGGAATGGAGCCGGTCGGCAAGTGTGGAGATCGAATCTTGATCGGTTCGGCTTGATTTCCGGTTCATTTCGCTATTATACTTAGTTAGGCTAACTAATGAAATAGTTTTTTCATCATTTTCTCGAAGGAGGGGAGCGGCATGAAGAACGAGGCGAGGGTGATCGACTTGATTGGCGCTGGAAAGTTAGACGGGTTGAAATCATTGCTGGCGGAAAAACCCGAGTTGCAGGGGGCGCGCGACGGTCAGGGCATTTCAGCGCTGTTGTTGGCGCTCTACCGCTCGCGTGAGGATATGGCGGCCCTGCTCGCGCGGGGCCGCGATGATTTAGATTGGTTCGAAGCCGCGGCCATGGGCGACGCCAAGCGCCTTGATGTGCTGCTGTCGGATGGAGAGGGACGGTTGAACCAACTTTCACCCGATGGTTTTACAGCCCTTCAACTCGCGGCCTTTTTTTGCAGGACCGATGCCCTTCGGCTCCTGTTGGACCGTGGGGCGGACCCGAGATTGGTGTCCCAAAACGGTATGCGTCTCACCGCGCTGCACAGTGCGGCCGCGCGCGGCTCGGTGGATGCGGCCTCAGTGTTGTTGGCGGCTGGAGCCGATGTCAATGCGCGCCAACAGGGCGGTTACACGGCGCTGATGGCGGCCGCAAACCTGGGCAACGAGGCGGTGGCGTCGCGTTTATTGCGCCATGGCGCGGATGTCACCATGAGGACCGAGGATGGAAAAACCGCGGCGACCCTGGCGCGGGCCAAGGGCTTCGAGGAATTGGCCAGGCGGTTGGAAAGCTGAGAGCGCTCCGGGCCGGAGCCTTTTCCGCCCCGGCCCTCTAGGGTTTGGTTATTTGGATTCGAGCAGAATTTGCTCAAAAAGTTCAAGCGCTCTGGGGTCCTTAGACTGGCCCAACCAGAAGATCGCTTTCTTGCGGATGCGGGGTTGCTCGTGCGTGCGGGCGATCTTGATCAGCAGGGGAACGCCTTCCTCGGCGGGCAGCTGAGAAAGGGCGAACACGGCCTTCTCCTTGATATCCACATCGGGATCTTCGGCCACGGCCCTCTCTAATGCGGCGGTGGCCTTTTCGCCCGCTTTTTGGCCCAGCCAAAAAAGCGCTTCGCCGCGGATGGCCTTTTCCTCGTGAGCCCGGGCGATCTCGATCAGGGGCTCCACCCCAACCTCGTCGGGCAATTGGGAAAGTGCGAACAATGCTTTTTTGCGAACAGAGCGCGCCTCATCGCGGGCGAGAATTTCCAAAATGGTGGGAAGCGCGTTTTCGCCGCCCTTTTGTCCCAGCCAGAACACGGCCTCCTCACGCAGTTCGGGCCGGGGATGGGTTTGGGCCAACTCGGCCAGGGCGGGAACGCCGCCGTCCTCGGGCAGCAGGGTCAGCACAAAAACCGCCTGTTTGCGTTCGCTCGCGGTTTCCCCATTCTGCATGCGGTCCCGAATGAGATCCACAACTTCCTTGCCTCCCTTTTGCGCCACCCAGAACAGCGCCTGCTTGCGGACCTCTGCCTCATGATCGTTGGTGGCCAAATCCATTAAGCTTTGGCGGGCCCCGTCTGCTTTGTTCACTGAAAGCGCGAAGGTCGCGTGTTTGCGAAGGTCGCCGCCGGGCTCGGTTTGCAGCAGTCGCAGAATGGCCTGGTAGCCAGCCTCGGCGCGGGAGTTGCCCAACCAGAAAAGGGCGTTGCGGCGGGTTTGAGAAGGATATTGGGAACCTGTAAATTGTTCCAGTACGTCGTTTGCCAGTGAATTGCGATGCATGGCAATGGCGGCCACCGCACCGTCGCGCACCCTTTTCCGCAAGGGTTCCGGGTCGAGCGCCGAATTCACCAGATGCTCCAACATGGCAATGCTGTGCTCGGGTTTTGCTCCCGTGAGCCAGGTGATTGCGGCGCCGTCGCCCTGAATGGGGCAGGATTCGGAGAAAACCCTCAATTGCTGAAGCTTGCCGTTCTCGGCGCGCATCAGGATTTGCAGCCATTGGGCCTCCTGGCCTCCCCTCTCGTTGCGATCGTCGTAATGGTAGATGTTCTTGTTCTTTGCTTCCAGGTGACAGGCGTCATCGCGGTAGGAATGTCCGCAGCAAAGCATGTGGTAACCCTCGATGAGCGGAACCTCGTAGCCGATCCAGAAGGGACCGCTCTTGCCGTCGAGCAAGGCCTGAAGCTGGCCCTGGAAGTCCGCCGCGGCGGGTTGAAGCGACAACTTCGCGTTGCTGATATTGGTAGGCGCTTCCGCGGCGAGCATGCCGGTTACCGGTAGCCAGAACAGAATGAGGAGCGCGCGGAATCCGCGCGCGGGCGCCTTTGGCGCAAGAGATCTTATTTCATTGGTTGTGTTGTTCATGGAACCCTCCGATTCTTGGAAATGCGATTGCGATGCTTGGAGTTGTGTTGTGCGGCGGACGAAAAACCACCTACCCGGTCTGCCTCCAAGGTGGCGGCTGGACCGGCAACGTCGACTTGGCTGGGGTTCGGAACCCCTTCTCGGTTCCGAAACGGATTTTGGAATCCTGGTTTATTGCTCCAGGATTTCGAGCATGAACGCCTTGGCCTCCGGGTGGCTCATCAGGGTGAGTTTGCGAATGAGGGCCCGTTTCATGCGGGGGTCCTTCTCGCCGCGGGCCAAATCGATCAAGGCGCGGACGTTGCCCTGGAGGAACAGTCCGTGGATGGCGGCTTCCTTTACTTTGTCTGGCGGGTTGGATTGGTAGACCTCAAGGAGAATAGGCCCGTTCTTTTTCCCGGCCAGGCCGAGAGCGCGGACGGCGTGCTCGCGCAGGGTCGGGTCCGCCTCACCCCTGGCAACTTCTGCCAACAGCGCGCAACCGCCCGAGAGGTACATGGAATCCAAAATTTTTGCTTTTGTTTCCATGGAACTCTCACCGTGGTAGAGCTTGGTCAGTGGCTCGCAGCCGCTGGTAAGCGCCATTTTGTGGATGGCCACCTTTTTGAGCTTGGGGTCGGTTTCCTTTTCCGCCAGCTTCATTAACGGCTGGGGGTCTCCCTGCAGAAAAAGCGCGTTGAGGATGGCTTCCTTGATTTCGGAAGAGTCATCGCGCGCGTAGATGTCCAGTAATGTGCCCTGGTATCTGGAGCCGGAAAGGCCAATGGCGTGAATGGCTTGTTTGCGCAGCTCTGTATCGGATTCATTGGCGGCGACCGCTTCCAGTGTCTGACAGCCGCCGCTGAGGAACATGGCGTGCAACACCTTCCCCCTCAGTTCGGCGGCCTCCAATTGGTTGTAGAGCATTTCGAGTCGTTCACAGGAGCCGGAGAGCCCCAATTTCTGGATGGCGATAGCGGCCAGTTTCTGGTTGGGCTCGTTTTGGGCCAGGTCGAAAAAGAAATCGCTGTTTCCACCCAGGAACATGGCATCCAGGATCGGTTCTTTGCCCTCCACGGTAGTTTCGCGATCATAAAGCGTCTTGAGCTCGGCAAAACCATTG
>JBGTRP010000817.1:0-3603 GCA_041940685.1 Acanthopleuribacteraceae bacterium | reverse complement strand
GGGTGGGTTGATCGCTTTCACCGTGAAAAGTGGTGCGCAACGATGCATGGCGTTTCACCACGTTTTCAAGCGCGTGTTTGAAAATAGCCAGGTGGAGCGGACCCTTCCAGTCAAGGGCCAGCGGCATGTTGTAGGCGGGCGATCCGGGCTCCAACTGGTCGATAAACCACAACCGTTGTTGGGCGAAGGAAAGCGGGGGCTCCACGTCCGGAGGAACGGGCGTGATCGGCGGTAGGCTGCGAAAATCGCCCCCCTTGAGCCCGGCCTCCACGCGCTGGGCCAAGTCTTCCAGGAGAGGCGATTCGAACAAAACGCGTAGCGGAAGATCCAGGGAGAAGCGTTCCTTGATACGGGAGAGCGCCCTTGCCCCCAGCAGGGAGTGGCCCCCCAGATTGAAAAAGTGACTTTTCGGTCCCACGGACTGGACTTGCAGCAGAGAGGTCCAAATATCCGCCAAAATTTCTTGAACGATCCCTGTCGGGACGTCTCTCCCTTCGCTATCGCACTCCAGGGGTGTTGGTTCCGGCAACCGCGCGCGGTCGATCTTGCCATTGGGCGTCAACGGAATTTGATCCAAAACCAGGAAGCGCGCGGGGACCATATACTCGGGCAAAATGGCGGAAAGTTGATCGCGTATTTTCTGAAAGTGATTGTCTGCCAACGCCTCGCGGTCACATCCATCCGGAAGGGTGAGATAGGCAGCGAGGAATTTCTGACCTCCCTGGCCGATGTCGATGACCACCGCCCGGTGAACCTCCGCCAGGCTCTCCAGCGCGGAGGCCACCTCATCGGGTTCGATGCGGTAGCCGCGAACTTTTACCTGGCGATCCACCCGACCGAGGAAGCCGAGGTTCCCTTCCGCGTCAAAGCGCGCCAGGTCGCCAGTGGCGTACAAACGGCCTCCGGGCTCGCCGCAAAACGGGTCGGGTAAAAAGGCGGCTGCCGTGAGATCGGGACGCGACCAATAGCCCCGGGCCGTGGAGGCGCCTCCCAGGCAGAGTTGGCCGGGGATTCCGATGGGTTGTGGGTAGCCATGAGAATCCAGCACATATGCGGTTCGATTCCTCAGCGACCTGCCGATGGGGACGCCGTATCGCATGGCAGTTTGGGTGGTTTCCCGCGTTACGGCGAATAGGGTGGAGGTGATCGTGGTTTCCGTGGTGCCATATCCGTTGATCAGGCGTATGGAAGCACGGGCCGTGTCGAACCATCGGCGCGCGGGTTCGGCCCCCATGGCTTCTCCACCGACCAGCACCATGTTCAGAGAGGGCAGGGGAGCCGCGTTGGGACCATTGGCGTCCTCCATCACCCATTGATGCCAGAAGGCGGTTGGCAAATTGACATGGGTCAACCTTGTACGGGAAATTTGGCGAGTCAATTCGTTGGGTCCCCAATGATCCTCCTCGCGCAGGTAAAGGGTCGCGCCGGTGATGAGGGTGGGGAAAATTTGTTCGATGGAGACATCGAAATTGAAAGAGGCGAACTGCAATACCCGATGATCGGGTTCGAGCCGGTAATGGCGCTGCACGGTTTGGAAATGCGCCACGGCCGCGGCATGGCTGACGGCGACTCCCTTGGGCCTTCCCGTGGAGCCCGAGGTGTAAATCAGATAGGCCAGGTTGTCCTTGCCGCCCGGCGTCTGGCGCGCGGGAAGGGGTTCGCGGTCGCTCCCCTGAGTGGTCACCACCTTGCCTCCGAATTCGAAGGGCGGCGCTTGCCCCGCATCCGCCATCAGCAGAATCGGCATGCGGGTATCCTCGGCCATGAATTGCAAACGCTCGGCGGGGTGATTGGGATCGAGGGGTACGTAAACGCCGCCGGCCTTCAGGATCGCCAGCATGCCGATGATCGCCTCGGGCGAACGGTCGATCAAATTGCCCACCGGCGTTTCCAGCCCCACGCCCGCGGCGCGCAAGCGCAAGGCAAGGGACGCGACCCTCGCCTGAAGCCTTTCATAACTCAGGAATCGGTCGCTTTGCGCCAGGGCCACGGCCTGTGGAATCCGGGCCGCGCCGGCCTCGAATAGCTCGTGAATGCGACGTGGCTCATCGGTTTTGGCCGGGGCGGGATTCCACTCCCGCAGAAGCCTTTGCCGTTCCCGCCTCCCCAAAAGACTGACTGACATTACCGGCTGGTCCGGATTTTGGGTCAGCGCCTCCAACAGATTTTCAAAATGGCGGCTCATTCGGAATACTGCATCTTCGTCAAAGAGATCCGCGGCGTACTCCAGGTGCAGCAGAAAACCCAGCGGCCCGAACCCTCGTTCCTCGGTCACATTGAGGGTGAGATCAAATGGCGAGGCGCCGCGGTCAAGGGCCAAACCCTCAATTTGCAAGGGCGCCTGCCGGATCTCCTGCCGCCCGACCACATGAAAGGAGAACATGACCTGGAACAATGGATTGCGGCCCGGATCCCGTTGCGGCTGCAACTCCGCAACCAGCATTTCAAAGGGCAAGTCCTGATGGGAGTATGCCTCCAGCGTGGTGGTCTTGACCTGCCGCGTCAGTTCCCGGAAGCTGGGGTTTTTATCCAAACGACCGCGGAGCACGAGGGTGTTGACGAAGAAGCCGAGAATGTTTTCGAACTCCTCCCGGTTTCGTCCGGCCGTGGGAATCCCCACCAAAATATCGGTTTGTGCGGTATAGCGGCCGAGCAGAGCTTGGTAGGCGGAAAGGAAGAGCATGAACATGGTGACATCCAGCTCCTGGCTCAGCGCCTCCACCCTGTCGGCGAGGGCCGGGGCTAACCTGAAGGTTCGCAGTCCTCCGCGAAAACTCTGCTCCTCCGGTCGTGGGAAATCCGTGGGCAAATCGAGCATGGTCGGCGCATTGCGCAATTGCTCCCGCCAGTAGCGCATCTGCCTTTCCAGCTCCGGACCTTTCATCCACTCTCGCTGCCATAATGCGTAGTCGGCGTAGTGCAAGCCGATCTTGGGAAAGTCGGGATTTTTTCCATACAGCGCATGTTCGTAAAGCCACCAGAGCTCCTGGGTGAAAAGGTCCATGGAGATGCCATCGGAGATAATGTGGTGCATGGCGAGATTCAGCACATGGCAATCCCACTCTTCGCGGAATAAGGTCAAACGCAGGAGCGGTTGACGGTTAAGGCGAAAGCGGGCGTTGCCCGCCGCGATCGCCAACGGCTCTGTCAGGTGGCGGCCCCCGCCCCGCAATTCGACAAGGGTGATGGATGGCGGGTTTGGTTCCGCGATGATTTGGAGGGGCTCGCCGCCCTCTTCCTCGAAAACCGTGTGCAGGATGGCGTGTCGTTCCGTGAGTATGGCCAGTGCCCGTTCGAGACTCTCGGCATGGAGAGGCCCCCACAGGCGAACCGATATGGGGATGTTGTAGGCGGGGTTACCTGGGTTCATCTTTTCGATCAACCACAGCCGTTGTTGCGCAAAGGAGAGCGGCGCCTTGTCCCTGTCATGGGTTCGGATCCTGGGAGCCTCCCTCGTTGCGGTCATCTCTTCCAAGCCGTCCAATTGCTTGGCAATCTTGGCGATTGTAGGGTTCTCGAACAAGATTCGCAGGGGGGGCGCCACCCCGAGGGCGTCGCGCATGCGGGTAATCGTGCGGGTAGCCAACAGGGAGTGGCCGCCCA
>JBGTRP010000816.1:0-3604 GCA_041940685.1 Acanthopleuribacteraceae bacterium | reverse complement strand
GGAGAAGATTCCGGTAGCCGGCAAGGTGGTGTGGATCACCCCGAAAGGCGCTCAGGGCAACCGCGCCCCAGGCAGCGGGCGAAACCGCGTCATAGCGCACCCAACCCAGGTGAAACAGTCCCACCACGCTGGTCCACATGACGAGGAAAACCCCGGCTGGATTGGCCAAATCGCGGAGAACCAGCCTTGCGCCCAGAATCAGCGGCGCGGCCGCGAGCAGGACAAGAATCAGCCACATGGTTGTGGTCCTGCCTGGGCTTGGAGGCCTATCTCAAACCGCCTCAGCGCCAGGCGCGTTCGATACCCAGAATGAGGAACAAAAGCCGAACGAGCCAATGGAAACGCCTTCCAGGAATGCCGATTGTGATCTCGCCTGGATCATAACACCCTCCACAACATGTGAGCCGAGTTTCTCGGACCCGCTTCCCAAGAAAGCCGAGGAAAATTTTATTTGCCGCATGAGTCTTAAAAAGTCGAATGGCTTTAAACCAGTGGCGCCGATCGACCCTCAGGAGACGCCTTTCGGTAGGGCATGTGAAGGGTCATGTGAGCTGGCTGATCTCTTTCCTTCCGCGATGAGAGGAACAAAGAAAAAACTGAAAATAAGGAAACGACCCACTTTTTTAGACCCCTGCTTCACTATTCCAAATTCGCCTCTCGAGTAGATCGTAGGAATACGGGCCGTCCCATTTGCAGCCGGCCCTTGATCCTTGCCCGTGGATATGGGTAACATGAGCAAGCCCTTAAACTAAGATCCATCCAAAAACAGGAAAATTCACCATGGAGATCACGAAGACAAGACGAAAGAACTTGCGCTAACTATCTACAATTAAAAATTTTACGTATTTTTCATTCATGTGACCCCCTGTTCTTTGTGGTTAAAAAAAAATGGGTTTCTGGGCGGACTCAAACTAAGGAAGGTGGACAGGGTGGATTCAGAAAATAAGGACAAAAAGAAATCGGCGTCAGCCGGCACCGCCATCGGTCTTGGTTTATCCCTAGGTGTGGGTATAGGCGTATCCTTGGGAACGGCGCTGTCCGCAGCCCTTGGTTTCGATATGGGAACCGGTGTTGCCATCGGCACGAGTCTCGGCGCGGGGCTTGGGCTCATGGCTGGAATTATCATCAATCAAATCAAAAACCAACCCAAAAACTAAGCGTAATTTAGGTTCAGGCATGATTTAGGGGAGCCAGAGGTCAAGAACGAGCGGCATGGAAAACCGCGAGCCGGTTGGCATTTTTTCATTCTTTAGCGGCCCGGAAAGTGTGAGGCGTTTGGGTATGCCGGTGATGGGCTCCCAAACGGCCAGGCGGATGCGGGACATGTATTTGTAAATCTAGCGGGATGCCTCCCGGCCGTTCGAGATAAAATGGCAGAATCCTGTCGGCATCCCTCAGAAGACAGAGGACGGAGGTCAGAGGTCAGAAACACATTCGATTCCCGCTGATCTCTGAAATCTGTCCCCTGAAAACTACCGTCTTGGCGCTCTAAAAACACCACACAAGATTAAAGATTTTGGTCGCCAAGGCGGCTAGAAAAGGCGAAGGGAAACGAATATGTACGGACTGATAGGTAAAATCAACGCGGTCCCGGGCGAACGCGATGCGCTGATCGCGATTTTGTTGGAAGGCCTGGTCGGCATGCCGGGTTGTTTGAGCTACATCGTGGCCAGGGACACGGCCGGGCCGGACGGCATTTGGGTCACCGAGGTCTGGGACAACCAGGAGAGTCATCGCGCATCGCTTGCATTGCCAGCGGTTCAGGCGGCCATCGCCAAGGGCAGGCCGTTGATCGCCGGTTTTGGCGAGCGCATGGAAACCCAACCGGTCGGCGGCCATGGGCTGTCAGACGCGAATAGCAATCCTTGAGGCGGAGGTCCCAGGCTTGCAAAGAACAAATCCCGCCCTCCTTTTTCCTGGAATTGCACACCGATCCTGGACGTTTTTCGCCCCGGCTCTCATCCTGTTGCTGGCCGCCGGCCCGCGTTGCGCCAGCCCGGACAGAAATATTGGAGACGCGGACCCGAACCTGCTCGCCAGGCTTGGCGCGCTGCGGGAGCTCGCTCCGGAACACCGGCTTTGGCTGGTAACGGAAACCGAACCCGGGCGGAGGTTGTTCCTGCTGGGACGTTTGCTGCGGCTGGAGGACGGAACGCCGATCGCCCATCACCCGATCGAGCTCTACCAGGCCGACCACAAGGGCGCCTACGACGAGGATACCCCGGGAGTGGAAGCGAGCGCGAGGCTGCGCGGCGCCGTTCGCACCGATCATTTGGGCCGTTTTCTAATCACCACCATCCTGCCGGGCGATTACGGCGCAACCGAGGACAACCGCCATATTCACACGCGGGTTCCAGGCGCCAAACCCGATGGCTATGACTTCTACTTTCGTCCCTACATCAACCGGGGCCTACTCTCCTGGGCCAAGCGCAGTGACCAGGCCATGGTGCTCGACTTGAAAAAGATGGACTCCGGCGCCCTGGTGGCGTCCGCGGATCTCGTGGTCAAGGCATTTTCGCCCGAGGAAAAATGAGCTTCGTACCAAATTCACGACAAAAATGGTTGGTTGGCGAGTTCGGTCCCATGCCGTGGAGGGGCCTTTTCCGAACCCCGAAGAAATGCTCTTCCCTTTGCGCATCTCCGAGACGGACGCCTCCATGACTTTTCATTGATCCGGATGAAGCGCTCGCACGTTTAATGGAAGAGATTCGCAATCCGGACGCGGTGGTTTCCTTGAAGAAATGGCGCATCGAATTCAACTCGGACTACAGGCCCACGCCCCTGAGCTATTGGGTTCACCAACAACCCGAGGGCGAGGTTTGGGCGCATGCCGACCGGTATGAGCCCGGCCTGCCGCATGCGGTCGCGGGTAAAGGCTATCCGCTGTTGATCGTGGAAACGCGGTGGGGAACGCTCCGGTTTGCCTCGGCGGCGGAAATCGTTCATTTTTTAGAGGTCATCGGCCAAAGGCACCTCCCCACAACCAGACAACTCTCGCGGCTCCGTGGGCGGGACGCGGGCCCGAACAGCCACTGGCTGAGCAGGCTGCCCGGCCGCATCAAATCCTGGAAGGCGCGCGAAAACCTCATGCCCACCCTACGCGGGGGCCTGAAGGCGTTTGAGGCGCTCTATGAGACCAAGCAATCGTAATGGAGGCGAAAATCGGCACTGGAAGGAAGTGGTATGGGGTCTCCTGTCCCATGGGCCGCTCAAAACCCACGCCGGGAAATTTGCGTAATCCTTTCCGAGCATCGTGACAAATAAGGGGGCAAGCAATGAGAAGCTATCTGATTCTTTTTTTGGCGACCACGGCCTTATGGGCCGCGGATTGGCCGCAATGGCGCGGCGCGGGCCGTGACGGTAAATCGCCGGCCACGGGATTGCTGCGGGAATGGCCCGAGGACGGACCCAAGCTGGCCTGGCGCTCGCAAGGCTTCGGCGCGGGTTATTCCAGCCTCGCGGTGGTGGGCGACTCGATCTACACCCTCAAGCTGAGCCGCCAGGGCATCGTGCTGCGCGACCACGAGGACGCCGCGCTGCTCGAGTCGCTGCGCGTGGCCGACGCCATGGGCCCGCCCGGCGAGACCCTGGCCGACACCACGAC
>JBGTRP010000815.1:0-3605 GCA_041940685.1 Acanthopleuribacteraceae bacterium | reverse complement strand
ACTTGTGGCTTGAAGCCTGGAGCTTGTTGCGTGGGGCCGCGCAACCGGAAACTACAAGCCTTGATGGGCTGGGGCGTGGCCCCGCTAGATGAGGCTCGCCATCCATTGGTAAACCATCTTCCCTCCCGTATATATATGCTGGGCCAAAACGATTGCGAACAAACCGCCGCTTAACATAAGTAATATAATAATAGTCCATCGGGCGGGTTTTCTACTAGTGGAGTAGCGTTCGAAAACTTCGTAGAATATTCCTTTTTCAGCTTCAAGGCTATCGATGCCCTCTTTAATCACCGGCAATGCAAGTTGATGAACAGATCCGCCGCTTTGATAATATAGCACCGTTTGCTTTGGTTGGATCTCGCATTCCGGACCATTGTTCTCCAGCGAATCAGACTCAACCTGGTCAACAAAGCCTTTTGTTTCCAACCGCTTATGCAGTATTTGAATTTGATCAACTTTCGCGGTTGAAATCATGTTTTTGGTTTCCCAAGCCAGCCAACGGGGGTCGTGAGAATAGGATTGATAGTCTGAATATGAGTTGTACTTTTTTATAAACGACGGGCAACGAATGTGATAGACGATCATTGAAATAACAAAGAGCACCGAAGAAACCCAAAGGATTTGCCAATGAAACGGTAAAGAAAGGTTCATATAGATAATTTTCCCGCCTACCGTAATTGGAAGCGGATTGGGCAAATCCTTGAGCAGCGTTGCCGCAATTGGCACCATTGAAAACCAGAAAGCAAGGTATCTCAAAAACTGAATTTGAAAAAACCCCCTGTACGATTCCCAATTTTTTTCCAATGCACTCCCTCCACTAGTTTGTTCCCAAGTAAATTCTTTGCGTGAATTATTTTCATTTTTATACAAATTATACTTGGAAAAAGGTTTCGTAACCATGTTTTTCATTTTGAAATTATTGCTTTGTTCCAAACGTGAAACCCTCGTGAGATTTCCCTGAAAATCTGTCGGATTCCGGAACCATTCCCACCGCCCAATTCAAGAGCATAGGATTGTGAGCTTTTCCTTGGTAGAATGGTCTCCGCGGATTGGATTAAGGAGGATTCATGTCGAATCATTGGTTGAAGAAGAGTGCCTTATTCTCGGGCATTTGCCTGGGCTTGCTTTTATTGCTGATGGCCTGCGGCGGCGAGCAGAGCCAGAAAAAAGAACCCGCCCCCGCGGAACAGGCGGAGACCGAGACGCCCGCGCCCGTGGAACAAGCCGAGGAAAGCGCGCCGCCCACCGGAGAAATGGCCACTTTCGCGTCCAACGCGGAACTCGACGCAAAGCTGCTGCTGGCCGACCGGGTGGATGGCGCCGAGGACAAACTGGTTGCCCGTTGCGGCGGCTGCGCACTCGCTATGGACGGCAGCGAGGCGCATGCGATGGCCGTGGGCGATTACAAGATGCATTTCTGCTCGGATTATTGCCAGAACAGTTTTGCCGAAAAACCGGAAGAGGCGATCCTTGCCATGAATATTCCGGAATCGCCCTAATTCCCGATTCCAACCTGGATCAGCTCACCGGCCCAGCCCATGGCCTCGGGATAGTGGTCGCAATCTAGAACAAATTCCTGGCCGCGCTTGGCGGAGGATAGTTTTGTGCCCCCTTTCCCTCGATGCCAGCGGCTGGAATCGCCGTGATAGGAAAGGCAAGAAGCGCGGCCGCTTGGGTGGAACCAAGGCGGAAGCAACCACTCGCAACGGGACTTTCCCGGTTCGGTCAACACCAGCCGATTGTGAAACTGGGGAAACAATCCCCCGCCCGCAAAAGTTTCCTCGAGGCCCGGCAGCTCCAGCCGCCGTCGCGCGAGGTAGAGCGCGTTTCGTCCGCCCCAATCTCCGAAAAAATGGCAATGATACCGGCACCAGCGGGGAAATTCGTGGAAAGGCCCTTCAATCTTTTTGCATTGCTCTACCTGAAGCCAGCCGAAAAGGATATGCCGGTCGGGCGCATGGGGAACAAAACGGTAGCGGCCGGAAACGATTTCGGTTTCCCGGAACCAGCCGAAAAAAAGGAATAAATCGCCCGCGCCCACGCCTTGATTGAATAGATGTCCCTGGGCCGCCTTGGCCTGGCCGAACAGGGGGCGCCAGCCTCTGGATCGCGGCAAGCTCCCGGCGTCCAGATCGGGATCCAGATGGGCGCCGTGATGGCTTTTGACCCGCTTCCGAGTCAGGTCCGCCACCAATGGAGCCAATGGCCGGCCCTGGAGTTGGAGATCGCCAAAGCGGTTGGGCGCGGCGGGATGGGGAATGGGTAGCGAAATCAGGCGGCCATCGGTTAGGATGGGGTTGGGAACACCGCCGGCGCTTGAATCGAAGCCCTTTCGGCTGAGGATGATTTTCACGGTTTTCCTTGAAAGAAGGACTCGCGCATTGTTTCGGGTATTTCCGAGAGCCCTTTGGTTTGTCCATCATAGTACGGTCCCCCGCATCCGAGAGGAGCAATTTTAGAACAAGGAGCTTTCATGCAATTTCTTATGCCGAGACGGCATCGCCCAAAACCCCTCCCCTTACTTTTGGCTGCTACGCTTTTTGTTGCTTTTGCCCTTCCTAATTTCGCGGGAGAATCGGAGTCAAGCAAAAAGAGCGAGTTCAAGGCCTACAACCCCAAGGCGGATGCCAGGGCGGAAATTGCCGAGGCATTGAAACGCGCCCAAGCAAGCAACAAGCATGTCCTTCTGCAAATCGGCGGGAACTGGTGCTCCTGGTGTTTTAAGCTCGAAAAACTTTACGAAACCAACGCCGATGTGGGCGCGGCGCTCGAGAGCTACTACGAGTTGGTGCATGTGAATTACAGTCCAGAAAACAAAAATCTGGAACTGATGAGCGAGCTCGGAAAACCGCAACGATTCGGCTTCCCGGTATTGGTGGTCCTGGACCAGCAAGGGAACCGGTTGCACACGCAGGACTCTGCCTTCCTGGAGCGGGATGAGGGTCACGATCCGGAAAAAGTAATGCGTTTTCTCAAGGCATGGTCGGTGGAAGCGCTTGCCCCCTCCAAGCAAGATTAAAAATGGCCGACTTTCTTGAAGGGTTTCGGTCTAAAGGGTTACTTTTCCGCCCAGCTATCCGCGATTTGCGCCTCGGCCTCGAAAACCACATCGGGCGCCAGCCACTGAATGCCCTGAACCATAGAGGACTCTAACAGGGATTTGGCTTGTTCGGCCTGATCGATTTTGACCTCGACGATGATTTCATCGTGGATGATCGCCACGACCGCGGCATCGAGACCGGCCTCCTTGACCTTGTCCCAAAAGATGCATAGCGCTGACTTCAATCCCTCCGCCGCGGTTCCCTGCACCGGGGTATTCAGAACCTCCGCGAGCCGCATCTCCTCGTTTTCATAGGAGCGAATGCGGCCGGCCGCGGTGCGTACGTATCCTCGCTTTCGTACGAGCCGCTCCAGCTCGCGCTGCCATTTCTGGATGCCGCGATAATGCTCGAAATAGCGGCGGCGGAACAGGGTCGCTTCCTCCAGCGTCATGTCCACGCCATAGGAATTATGGGCGGATTGCCGCAAGCCGCGCGGGCCCATGGCGTAGATCAACCCAAAATTGATGGCCTTGGCGGCCTGGCGCTCGCGCGGGGTAACTTCCT
>JBGTRP010000814.1:0-3610 GCA_041940685.1 Acanthopleuribacteraceae bacterium | reverse complement strand
CGCCCTGGCATTTTTATTGATCCTCGTTCCCCTGGTCGTATTTCACGAGCTCGGTCACTTTTTGATGGCCAAGCTGGGCGGCATTCGGGTCACCAAATTTGCCTTCGGGTTCGGCAAGAAGCTATTCGGCTTTCATTACAAGGGCACCGAATACCGCTGGAACCTCCTACCCCTGGGCGGCTATGTGGATTTCATGGGCGAGTTGGTCTACACCAACAAGATTCCCGATGACGTGAAACACTTCTACAACAAACCCAAATGGTTGCGGTTCCTGGTGTTGTTCATGGGCCCCTTTTTCAACCTCATCCTGGCTTTTGCCATTTTGTGGGTTTATTTCGCCGTAATTCCCGTCACCATTCCCAAGTATTCCGGCCAACCCTACACCCTGGGTTTCGTGGTCCCCGACAGCCCTGAAGCGCGCGCCGGCCTGCTCGTGGGCGACCGGATTTCCGCCATCAACGACAGGCCGGTGGAAAGCATCGGTCAGGTAGAGGAGCATGTCCTGCTCAACCCCGGCAAGGAGCTGCGGCTGACCGTGATCCGCGATGGGCAGGAGCTCAACCTGGCCTACGAGATTCCCGAGCACCCCGAGGAAGGGTTGGGCGAAATCAGTTTCGCGCCGGCGCTGCGGGTTACCATCGCCAAGGTGTTGCCGGGCTCGCCCGCCGAGCGCGCCGGCCTTCAGGCCGGGGATTTTATTCTTCGCGTCAACGGGCAGGAGGTTTCCCCCTATCTCGATGAGAAAAGCTCGGTTGGCGCCCTGCTCCGGGCCGCCGCGCCCGGTTCCTCCCGCTTCACCCTGGAGCGGGATGGCGAACCCCTGGAGATCGAGGTTACCCCCGAGGAAGACGCCGAGGGCAATTGGTTGGCGGGCTTCCAATACGGCTGGGAATCCACCCGCAGCGAGCTTGGCTGGAACGAGGCCTTCTTCAAAACCTGGGCGGAGCTCAAACGCGGCTCGACCCTGATTTACAAGGGCATCAAGAAGCTGATCATCGGCGACTTGGGCATCAAGACCCTGTCCGGTCCCATCGGCGTGGGAAAAATCGCCAAAGAATCCTTGGACCGGGGACTTCCCTACTTTATGTTCCTGATGGCCATGTTGTCCCTCAACCTGGGCATCATGAACCTGCTGCCGATTCCCGTTTTGGATGGCGGCGAAATTTTCGTGCTGTTGGTAGAGTGGATTTCCCGCAAGGACTTTAACCTGGCCACCAAGATGCGCATCAAAATCGTGGGTTTCTTCTTCCTCATCGGCCTCATGGGCATGGTCATCATCACGGATGTGCTCAAAATCTATAATTCCATGTAGAACGCGTGACGCGTACCAGGAAAAAATGACTTGATTTGGTAATAGCCTTGATACCCATCCGTTCGAATGGACTCTGGATGAAGACTCTCATTTACCAGTTCCCGGAAATCTCCGCAGCGACGATTCGAAAAAACGTTTCGATATTGTCAAGACATTGTGTTCGAAATCTTTTTGGATACTTGAATATGGGATGCACTGAAGTGGCTTCTAAAACGATAGTCGGACTTCTTTTTCCCCTTAAAGGAAAACGGTTTTTTGGAAGACCATGTGAACTCATCGAGTCTTTCGAGATCAGAAAAATTCACAGGAGTGTTTGCGACAAAAAGGGGCTTCTTCTTTTGATATTCCGTAATAATTTGGCGAAGGTAATCTTCCATTTTCCTCAACTTTCCTGGAAGGCCAGCCAATCCAAGTAGGCTAGGGAGGCTCCTAGCCTCAAATTTAAGCGCCTCTAGTTCAAGTTGGCTTTCGTTCAGAAGTTCCATTTCCACTGACAGGATCGCCACTTGAATATCGGTGATTACCCCAGGAGTGGAACCGTATGCTTTGGTGAGACCTGCTGCACGTAGGCGCCGACGGATGGCTTTCACGGACCGATAGCCACCACCGACTCGCTTTAGATAATCTTCGCGAATTTCGTTGCGTCGTCGTAGATTTTCACTACTCCTTTCCGCCGCTTTGAATAGCGAAGCAACAACACCACAATAACTGCCAGTTGAAGCAAAGCTTTGGCAAGCTCCATCCACAATTTTTGTTCCAGGTTTGAAGGAGAGTTTTTCCATAGAAGAACGAAAAATAAAGTGGAAAACAAAAATGTAATGATCAAAACCACTGCTAAGGCTCGAATTGTCATATCGGCACCTCCAATTTAAAAAACACTCAAAAATGATGATTATGGGGAGTGTCCAATTTTCGTATATCCGAAAGCCCCTAAGTTATATGTAGAAATTCCAAGGTGAACAGCTCAAAACTCCCCCAAATCCTTTTTGAAAGGAAAGAAAAATACCGGTGTCCCAAAATAAGGCTTTTCAAGGTCTGTAGAGTCGAAACACCAAGCGCCTTCAACCGGAATCCAAAATAAAAAAGTCCAAAAAAGAAGAGGTAAGGCGATCGGCCGGCGTGGTGAGATCGAGTTCGGTAGTGGAGATTTACAATAGCCGGCTCCGTCGCGGCGCAGGCGACGGGAATAGCGAAAAGCCAACTTCCGAAAAATGCGTCAATGTAGTGGAGACCTTTGCCGAATGACTCTTGGTTTTACAAAGACTTACGCTACCAGCCCCCCTAAATCGCGAAACCTGGACTAGGGTCGCCTTTTCACTTGTCCCAAGTTTTTAAAAAACCTTGTTCTTTTTGTTTTTCATTTGTTAACGCCGATCCGACGAAGTATGATGGGGTAAGCGCTCATGGAGGTCCCAATGTATTTAGCAAAACTGTGCCTCATATTTATATTCGGCTTTGCCACCGCCCTTCTTGGACAAGAACACAACAATTTTTCGGCTACTGAAACCACGTTTCTGGTTACCAAAAACGGAAAGATTTTGACCATCCAGGGGGAACCTCAAATCTCTGGCAATCGCATTACCTTCAACAAGGACGGCAACCTCATGACCTTGCCGCTCGCCCTGATTGACATGGAGGCTTCCCAAGAAAAAACAGTGGCCTATCGTCGCCAGCTCGCGGAAAAAATGGGGGAAGCGGCCACGGCCGAAACACCTGAAACCGAAAGCGAATGGGACCAAATCTTCGCCTTCTTGGAAGAAGAGGATGAGGAGAGCGTCAAGATCGACGGCTTTTCCATCAGCGGCAAGGCCAAAACCACCCCTCAAAGTGGGAGCGCTCACCTCTACAGTCCCCACCACCTGACCAACGCATCCGGAAGGGGCAAAGTTCACGGCGTCAAGGCGGACCAAGATTCCCTCACCGTCAACGCCACGGTCCAAAGCGGACAGAAGATTTACACCGGCGAAGTCAAAGTAAATAGCGATGGAACCGTCGAGGTCAAAAGGAAGCAAATCGGAGCCAAGGGTAGGAAGCGGGATTTTAATTGATTCCCGCGGCGGGATCTTCAGAAGAAACCCGCCTCCCCTAGTATTCCAAAACCCGAAATGATATGCCCCCTTCGAACTCTAATTTCCTTGTTTGCTACGGGAACAGGGGAAATGGCCGCATGGTAAACGCATCGTACTCGGGTTTCATGCTCAGCACATTGGGGTCCAGCACCGGCTGAAAGAGGGTTCCTTGAATTTGGCCGGACTGGCCCAAGGCCAGGAAACTCTCGATGCGCACGGGCCCCTCGGT
>JBGTRP010000813.1:0-3612 GCA_041940685.1 Acanthopleuribacteraceae bacterium | reverse complement strand
ATTTTTGCAGCCCTTGGTAATGTACAGGTTATTGGAAATGACGATGTCCACGACGTTGGTGGTGCTCAGGTTGCCCGTTCCGAAGGTGCGGATCGCGCCGCAATCGCCCTTGGAAAAACAGGCCTCCGAGATCAGATTTTGGGTAATCGTATTGTCGCCGCCGAAGATGTCGATCCCATTGTGGCCGATCCGTTCCAGCCGGTTGCAGATCACCAGGTTGCCGAAGCCCGAGTAGTCGGGTTGATCGATCTTGATGCGGAAGCCGTCGCCGTACTCGGTGCAGAACCCGCCGAAGGTATCGTTGCCGCAGCCCAGCCCCGTGAGCCCGGCCTGGTTGATGAGACCGATATCGCGCAGGCTGTTGCCGCGGAACTCGGAGTCGTAGGCGAAGCTGTTGATGCCGAAGTGGTTGGCGCCCTCGATGAGGTTGTTCTCCACCAACAGGTCGTGGCCGCCGCGCCAGCCGTTGGGCCCCACCGTGGCGTTCCACACCCAGGTCTGTAGGTTAAGGCCCGTGGCGTCCACGTCCTTGATGTGGTTGTCGCGAATGGTGAGGTTGAAGGGATCGTGGGTTTCAAGGTTGGTAGGCGTGGAAATGCCGTTCATATCCCATTTGCTGATCTCGAAATTTTCGATGATCACATGGGAAATATGTTCCTGCAGATGCCGTCCCAGGGTGATGCCGCCCCGGAAGACATCGTTATTGACCGCGATGGCGGAGGCCTCCACGCCCGTGGGCGCCGTGGCCGAATACAGGAACACGCGGTTGGTCGCTTGCTCGTAATACCATTCGCCCTCCCGGTCCAAGGTGGCCGGATGGCCATTGATGAAGAAACCCCAGTCCGTACAGTCATTGGCCCAGCAGCCGGCGTCCTCGTTGAGGGTCAAGACCGCGCCGCTGGTCTGGGTCACCACCCGGTTGACGATATACCAGCGCATCCCCTTGATATGCACCAACCCGCCGGTCCAATTGACCGCGGGCAGTTGGTTGTCCTGAATGCGGTTGGAGGCGGGCTGGCCCTCGATGATGCTATAGCCGCCGTCGCCCTCGTCCGCGTTGGGCCAGCGGCCCGGGGCCTGGCGGACGCCGCCGAGGAACAACTGGTTCATGCCGAATGGGAAAAGTCCCGCGTTGGCGCCGAGATCCAGATCCGCCACGTAGATGTTGGGCGAGGAGAGCGTCCAGCCACTGACGGGAAATGCGCCGGAGAGGATGGGCTTATCGCCGCAGCCCGCGGGATAGGAACCGAACCGGATGGGATTGCCGGGAGCGCCTGAATGGACGATGTGCAGCATTTCACCCCGCCAAATATCGCCACAACGGAACAGCACCTCATCGCCGGGGACCAACGCCAATGCATTGACGCGGGCCACGGTGGCGAAGGCGCGATTCTGGGCCAGCCCGTCGTTGGCGTCGTTACCCCCCGAGCTGGAAACATAATAGGTGGCGGCCGGCGCCATCCAGCCGAAAGCCGCCAGACCGGCCAGGAAACCCAATCGAAACCACAAACGCGCCACGCCACATCTCCCTGACCCCGGGGCATCGGTGCCCAATTCCGACGCCGAAAATACAGCCATTTTTTACGAGGTCGCCGCATTACTCTGAAAAACCGTTTTACCACCGAGCTTAATTCGGCGAATAAACATTTTAACCGAGAAAATACGGGTGTGGCTTCTCATTTCCAAAAAGCCGTGCCCTTTTTCACGCTCCACCGGGTAAAAACCCAATTACAGGCTCGCCACTGAAGCCGCTTCGCGCTCCGGGTAGAGCCCATTCAGACACGGCAAAATTCACCAATGAGGACGCGGATAAAAGATAAAATTGCGCTAATTGCCTGCAATCAATAAACTTGTGCTTTATAGTTCGTGTAAATTCGTGTGATTCGTGGTTTTAAAAATTGCCTTCCCTCCCAAAAGCCCTGGATAACCATGCCATTGGGCAACGATATGCGCTTCTTGTCCTGATCGTCATGACCATCAAAGGCAACTCAAAAGAAAATCACCAACTACAAATAAGTCAAACCACACGAATAGAATATTGCCTCTCCCTGAAGCCTCTCCGTATTCTAGGTGCGCTTCGTGGTGAATTCTTGTCCCCGTTGAACGGCATGGGATGTGAGTTGGCGGCGGCCCGGCCCTCAATTCTTCGATTCTACTGGACCCAGCGGGCGGCCGCCCGCTAAAATTGGGTGGCCGTTCCCATCGCAACCAAGCAAAGGATCGAGCCCGCGAAGGCGGCGGCTTCCCCCGGAAACCGCCAAGCATACGGAGAATGAAGATGACCACCAAGCTAGCCACCAGGGCCCCCTCCAAAAAGGCCGCATCCACGCATCCGGTCCGCAATCCCGGCATGCCGCTGGATCTCAAGTGGGTGGAACGGGTGTTCGTCAATCGCAGCGCCGTGGAGCGCCGTTCGGCCACCATGGGCAAGCGGCGTTCGGTGAAGAAACAATGGCAGGCGGCCTGGCTTCTGCGCGCCATCACCATGATCGACCTGACCACTCTGGCCGGAGACGACACGCCCGGCAATGTGCTGCGCCTGTGCGCCAAGGCGCGCCACCCCATCCGCGAGGACCTCCTGGCCGGGCTCGGCATGGCCGATGTGGACATCCGCGTGGGCGCGGTTTGCGTCTACCACAACCTGGTGCCCGTGGCGGTTCAGGCCTTGCGCGGCACGGATATTCCGGTCGCCGTGGTCTCCACGGGTTTTCCCGCGGGCCAGATTTCGTTGCCGGAGAAGCTGGAAGAGATCCGCGAATCCGTGCGCGCCGGCGCGCGCGAGGTGGGTATCGTCATCTCGCGCGGGGATGTGCTCACCGGCAACTGGGAAAAGCTCTACACCGAGGTCTCGGCCTTCCGCGAGGCCTGCGGCGAGGCACATATGAAGGCCATCCTCGCCACGGGCGAGCTCGCCATGATGCGCAATGTGGCCAAGGCCAGCCTGGTCTGCATGATGGCGGGTTCCGATTTCATCAAAACCAGCACCGGGAAAGAAAAAGAAAACGCCACCCTGCCCGTGAGCCTGGTGATGGTGCGCGCCATTCGCGACTACCTGGCCCGCACCAGTTGCAAGGTCGGCTTCAAGCCGGCCGGCGGCATCCGGACCGCCAAGGAAGCGCTTTCCTGGTTGATCCTGATGCGCGAGGAGCTTGGCCGCGAATGGATGGAGCCGGAGCTGTTCCGCTTTGGCGCTTCGGGCCTGCTCGCCGATATCGAGCGCCAGCTCGAGCATTTCGTCACCGGCCGCTATTCGGCCAACGACCGCCACGGCGTGGCGTGAGGTTTCCATGAACAAGATCGCCAACATCCTCGAGACCATGGAATACGGGCCGGCGCCGGAAGAGGACAACCATGTCCGCGCCTGGCTCAAGCGTCACAAGGGCCGCTTCGGCCATTTCGTCGGCGGCACGTTCACCAGCACCGGCAAAGGTTCGAGCTTTGCCGCCTTCAACCCGTCCAACGGTGAAAAGCTGGCCGAGATCGCCGAAGGGTCGGAAAAGGATGTCGACGCGGCGGTCAAGGCGGCCACGAAGGCCTTTGCTGACTGGTCGGCGCTTTCGGGCACCGAGCGCGCACGCCATCTCTATGCACTTGCCCGCCAGGTGCAGAAAC
>JBGTRP010000812.1:0-3613 GCA_041940685.1 Acanthopleuribacteraceae bacterium | reverse complement strand
GAACCATTCTTACTCGAACCGCTAGCCGCCATAATTGCGAAAGCCCTTGCATCCAATAAGCTAAGAGCGTCGAATTCGGGTTACAATGGCATTCAATCAACGGAATCGGTCTCGAACCAGAAAGGCGACGAATGGGGATTTATCATCTGAACGGAAGCCGTCTCAAGCACGCGGTGATCGCCGCGTCCCAGCGGGTGCTTGAATCCCAGGAACGCCTGAACAACATTAACGTGTTTCCGGTGCCCGACGGAGACACCGGCACCAATATGGCCTTGACCCTCAAGTCGGTTGCCCAGGGCGCGCTTCAGGCCAATCGAGCGCCGCTTTCGGAGCTCAGCTCGCGGCTCGCGGATTCCGCGCTTCTGGGCGCGCGTGGCAATTCCGGCGCGGTGCTGGCCCAGTTTTTTCAGGGAATGGCCGAGGGGTTCTCGGGTTGCCGGCGCATTGGACCCGGCGACTTCGCGGCCTGTATGAGCGGCGCCGTGCGCTCGGCCGAGCGCGCCTTCGTCGAGCCACGAGAGGGCACCATTCTCACGGTTATGCGCGACTGGGCGGCGCATTTGGGAGAGCGAGTCAAGCGAAAAGAGGAGTTTCGCTCCATGTTGCGGGGTTCCCTGCGCGCGGCCTCCGATTCCCTGCGCGACACGCCCAAGCAACTGGAGGTTCTGGCCAACGCGGGCGTGGTGGACGCGGGGGCCCAGGGGTTCGTTCACATGTTGGAAGGGGTAGTGGATTTCATCGAAACCGGCAAGCTCCGGCAGGGAGAAGAACAGGAAACGGTTGTGGTGGAGAAAGCCGCCGCGGCAGACTTCGAGGAGCATGGCGGCCCCATCCGCTATCGCTACTGTACGGAATGCCTGGTTGAGGGAGAGGGCCTGGACCTGGCCGCGATCCGCGCCGCAGTCGCGGAGTTGGGCGATTCCCTGGTCGTCACCGGCCATGCCGCCAAGGTGCGCATCCATATTCACACCGATGAACCGGCGCGGCTTTTTGAAATCGCCGGCGGGCACGGCAGCGTTTCCCATCGCAAATACGACGACATGCGCGAGCAGAATCGCGGGCAATGGGGCGCCAACCGGGCCTCCGATATCGCTTTGATCACCGACTCTTCCTGCGACCTGCCCATGGAGTACCTGATCCAGCACAAGGTATACACGGTGCCGGTAAGCGTCAGTTTCGGGCCGCGCACCTACATCGACAGGGTGACCATCACCAGCGATCAGGTGTACCGCATGATGCTGGAGGGCGACGCCCAGCCGCGCACCTCCCAACCCGCGCTCGGCGACTTTTTACGCGTTTACGGCAGGGCCGCGGAGACCCATGGCAACGCGGTGGTGATCCTGTTGGCCTCGGCCTTGAGCGGCACCTACCAAGCCGGCCTCGCCGCGGCCGAGCAACAGAACCATTTGAATATGCGGGTGATCGACGCCAGGACCAGCGCCGCTTCCATGGGGTTTTTGGTCCAAATCGCCGCGGAGGCGATCGAGGAAGGTTGCGATATGGACGAGGTCTGCCATCGGGTGGAGGCGGCGCGGCCTCACGCGCGTATTTTTATATCTATCGAGAGTCTGGACTATCTGATCCGCGGTGGACGGGTGAGCAGATTGAAGGGCGCCATCGCCCGCATGATGAACCGTGTCCCCCTGCTCACGCTTTCCAGCGAGGGCAAGGCAAAAATTGTCGACAAGGCTCGACCCGGCAAGGCTTCCCGAACAAAACTGGTGGACATCGTGGCCCGGCACATCCAGGGGCTCGGACACACGCGTTTCGCCATTTGCCACGCGGGCGCGGAGGAACAGGCGCGTGAGGTCGCCGCGTCCCTGCGCGCCCGGCTGGGGATCGAAGCGATCGAAATCCTGCCTGTATCGCCCACCGTGGGCGCCCATCTTGGGCCGGGAACCGTGGGGGTGGCGGTGATGGGTTTTCCCGGGGGCAAAAGGCCATGGTGATGCTCAATCTTTTGTCGATCGCCGGCGTTGCCTACCTGATGGGCTCCATCCCCACCTCCGTTTGGGTCGGCAAGCTGGCGTATGGAATCGATATTCGCGAGCATGGCAGCGGCAACGCGGGGGCCACCAACGTCTACCGTACGCTCGGCTGGAAGCCCGCGCTCTTCGTGACGCTGGTGGATATTGGAAAGGGCTTGATCCCCACGCTTTTCGTGTCGCAGTGGCGGATTACTCCGCTGGAGACGGACCCGGTCAATTTGCAACTCCTGGCGGGAATCGCGGCGGTGGCGGGCCATGTGTGGACAATTTTCGCGGGTTTTCGCGGCGGCAAGGGCGTGGCCACCGCCGCGGGCATGCTGATCGTGCTGTACCCGCTCGCGATTCCCTTTTGCCTGGCGGTTTTTCTCCTGGTCGTGGGGCTGACCCGCTATGTGTCGCTGGCCTCCATGACCGCGGTTGCCGCCTTGCCGGTGTTCCTGCTCATCGGCGCCCGGCTCTTTTCTAAGGAGGCGCCCGCCCAACTTTTGGCGCTGAGCTTGGCGATTGTAGTCTTCATCCTGTTCACCCACCGCGGCAATATCCAACGCTTGCTGGGGGGAACCGAAAACAAAATCGGCCTGGCTCGAAAAAACTCCCGTAATTCGGGGTGAATCCACAACTTGAAACTAACCGGGCGCGTCAATTCCCCGTGGGCAGGGTGATGCCCGCGTCCAAATTGCGCTGGATCCGTCGCGCGAGGTCGTCGAGATGGGCGGCCGCGTAGCCGGTTCTGCCCCCGGGTTTCAATTTCTTGACCAGGGCGCGCAATTCGAAGGCGGCTACCTGGGACGCCTCCACCGGCGCGCCGTCCTGAGGATCGACCGCCAATTGAAGCAGGTGGCTGACCACTTGGCGCTGCAGCGCGCGGCGGTCCGGGGAGATTTCGCCCTCGGCCTCGAGCGCCTCGCCAAAAGCCGCGCTGACCAGACCCCTGAACAACTCGGGCAGGGTGAAGGGCGATTCGCCGGCCGTGCGTTTTTCGTTGTCCAGCACGCGCGCCAGTCGGTCTGGCTGGAGCATGACGTTGAGCGCCTCGTTGTACAGACCCTCGATGCGGCTGGCGATGCTGTAATCGGAGGCATAGCGCCAGGGATAGTTCCAGTCGTAGAGGTGGTCGGCCTTCAAAAGCGCCATGGTTTCGGGAGCAAGCGCGAAGGCGCCCGGGCGAAAAACATATAGGCGCATGTATTCAAGCGCCCGGCGCTGGATTTCCGGGCTGACCGGCTGGATCGGCGGGGGACCCGCCGCCGGATTGGCCGCCGGTGAGTTGGCCACCCGGCGCAGCAAGGTCTGGCCGCCGATGTGCCGCCCGATCATGTCGATATAGTCGAGGGCCACGGAGAAGATCGCCGCATCCAAGGCCTGGCGCAGGAAGCTGTAGTCATGACCCTCGTCCAGCACCAGCTCGGCCAGCCTGGGCAGCACTTCCTCTTGCATGATGGTAAGGCGTGAAACCGCGAATTCCAGGGGGTTGTCGCCAAAATCATCCGAGTTAGAGCCGGGATCGATATCGCTCAGGGAGCCGTCGTCGAAAACCAAACCGTACTCGGTTTCTGCCCGCGCCGCAATGGCGTCCAATTTCGCGGCTTCCCTTTCCGGGGAGAGATGGTGAAGCGGCGTGTAGA
>JBGTRP010000811.1:0-3613 GCA_041940685.1 Acanthopleuribacteraceae bacterium | reverse complement strand
AGAGCCTATTTTCGGGTCCAAATGATTTACCTGCTGACCTTGGTGCTGGGAGGCCTAATCGGCGGGCTTCCCAACAAAATCGTGCAATCCGGGGAACTGTATCAAGCCATTTCGGTTACGGCCCTTTTGGCGATCGGGTTCGCGTTGATCATTTATTCTCATCTGAGAAGGTATGACAAGGCCTGGTTCGATTGCCGCGCCCTGGCCGAATCCTTGAAAACCACCTCCTGGCGGTACATGATGGACGCCGCTCCGTTTAGCGAAGCTTCATCATCCCCGGATTTTTTCTCAAAGTCCGCGGAATTGTGGAAGTCCAGGTCTGGCATTGGGCGTTTCCTTGCCGGCGGGCTGCCAACCAATCAGACTCAGGACACAGATCAGTTGGAGGCCATTCGAAAGCTGAGCAAGCAACGGCGCAAGGAGCTTTATATTCAGGATCGTTTGACGGACCAACAGGAATGGTACTCGACGAAGGCGCGGGGAAACGAGCGAAACCGCTCACTGTGGTTTGCGTTCACCTTTTGTTTTCAAGCCATTGCCTTGGGATTGGCCATCACGGCGATCATTGAGCCCGGTCTTTCCACCAACCCGGTCACCATTTTTACCACCGCCGCGGGGGCGGTAGTGGCCTGGACCCAATTCAGGCGGCATGAAGAGTTATCCGAGACCTATGCGCTGGCGAAGCTGGAATTGGATGACCTGATCAACATGGCCAACACCACTCCGCCCGAGGAGTTTTCCGCCTTTGTCGCGGATGCGGAAGAAACTATTTCCAGAGAACACACGATGTGGTGTGTGCGCCGCAATGTGAGAGCTCCATCCTAAGCGCCTTGTCCCATCACTCAAGGCTCATTGGGCCCGTTTGTGCGGCTCCACGCAACCTGCCGCGTGATCGGGAACCTTTGTTCCCGCTCGCGGCTTGAAATTTGCGCCAGGTTCAGGCCTCGCTGGGGCTGAGCCGTGGGCCCGCGGTCAGGGGTTCGCGGAACAGCCAGGCGACCAGGGTCACCGAAGCGATCACCACGGCCATGGCGGTGGCGAAGTTGGCGGCATAACCAAGAGACCCGGCGATCATGCCGGAAACCACCGAGGCGAAGATCATGGCGAAGATGCCCATGCAGTCCTGTAGCGTGTACTCGGTGCCGCCCTGATGACGGGAGCTCCAGTCCATCATCAACGAGTACACCGCCACGGTGACCATGCTGATCACCATATGATCCAGGATGATGACGGGAACCAAAATGGTAAGAGAGGTGACCTGGTGAAGCGCCACGCCGAAATAGGCGGCCGCGGAGAGCACCTGCAAGCCGCCGAAATAGAGCAAGGCGTTGCGGCGGCCGAGGGGGTTGGCGAGCAAGCCGCCGATCACGGCGCCGGCCAGCGCGGCCAGGGGACCGACCACGCCCACCAGCCAGCCGATGGTTTGCATGGAAAAGCCCAGATCCACCAGCATGGGGTTGAGCATGGCGCGGATGAATCCATCCGCCAGGCGGTAAACCACGATGATCAACAGCATGCGTTTGACATGCGGCCGGCGCAAGAAGGCGCGCATGCCGAAAGCCGGCGCGCTTTCCACATCCTTGTGGCGCGGTTTGGCCTCGGGCCGCAACACCACGGGCAGCACGGCGAGCGCCACGGCGCCCGCCATGAGCAGGAATACGGGCGACCAGCCCAGCCTGGCGTGCAGCACGAGAATCACGCCGCCGCCCAGCACGAAACCGAGCCAGAACGAGCCGATTTGGATGCCGTTCCCCCAGCCCCGTTCCCGTTTGTCCAATAAATCGACGGCATAGCCATCGGTGGCCGCGTCCTGGGTGGCGCTGGCCAGGTTGATCAGGGCGATAACCGCGATCAGGAAGCCCAGCGAGGATTCCGGGTTCCAAGCCGAGAGAAGGAGGATGACGGCGGCGGTCAACAATTGGAGCGGGACGATCCAGGTGCGCCTGCGTCCGAAACGGGCCACATAGATGCGGTCCACCAGGGGCGCCCAGAGGAACTTGAAGGCCCAGGGCAGGTAGAGCAGCGCGGCGAGCCCGATATCCTCCAGGGACATGCCTTGTTCGCGGAAGATGACCGGCGCGGCCTGGCGGAAGAAGCCATTGGGAATGCCCTGCGACAGGTAAAGCGAGCCGAACAATCCCAGCTTCAACCAAACTTGTCTGCTCATGCGCCCTCCCGGCCCGCTCCCGTATTCATGGCATAGCCTTACGCGATTCTGGTCGGGAAGGTTGTTGCCGCGAGTCATTATTTACACAAAAGGCTTTGGTTCCAAAAGAAAACCGGACCGGAGGGTGGGGGTCCCCCGGTCCGGAACCAGGACCTGAGTCAGGCCCGGTTTTGGCTCTCATGCATCAGGTGGCGGGCTCGGCCACGGGCTGATGCGCGGTTTCCTCCGCGGTCTCGGGTTGCAGCAGGATGGCCGGCAAGAGGGTGAAGTCGGCCAATAACGCCGAGGTCAACACGATCGCGGTCAGGATGCCGAAATTGATATTGGGCACGAAGGAGGCGAAGGCAAAGGTGGCAAAAGCGGCTACCAGCACCAGCGTGGTCACCAGCAGGGCCGGTCCGGTATGGGTGATCACCTGGGCCACGGCTTCCTGGGTGCTCGCGCCGGCTCGTCTCCAGCGCGCGTAGTTGGAGAGGACGTGGATGGTGTCGTCCACCGCGATGCCAAGGCAGGTGCTGGCCACCAGGACCGTTCCGATGTCCAGGGGTTTGCCCAGCAGGGTCATCAAGGCGCCGCCGAAGATCAACGGCACGGTGTTGGGCACCATGGACAGCAGCCCAAGCTTTACCGATTTCATGGCGAACATCATCAGCAGCGCCACCAGGACGAGCGCCATGGAAATCGAGGTGAAGAATGCCGAAACCACGTAGGGGTTCATGCTGTGGTACAGCGGCATCTTGCCGGTGATATGCGCGTCGAGCCCCATTTCCGTGGCCTTTGCTTCCATGACCTTCATCTCCCCGAGCGAGGTCCGGGAATCGTGCAGGTTGGACATGGTGGTCAGCCTCAGCATGCTGTTGTCCAGCGTCATGCGGTTGTTGAGGTCCATGCCCTGAGGCAGGCTCATGGTGTAGAGGAACATTTCTTGGGCGATGAGGTTCTGGTCCTCGGGAATGCGGTAAGCCTCGGGGTCATCGCCGTTGACGTGGAAGATGGGGATCTGCAGCATCTTGGCCACATCTGTTGCGTACATGCTGCTGCGGGCTTCGCGGGCGGCGTTCGAAGAAGCGCGAGACGTCGACGGGGCGCACCTCGATGGGGCGTTCGCGCCTCCAGTAGGACCGGATCTCGTCAGGGGTGTTCTCGCTGAGCCGCGCCTTCAGTTCGGCCCAGTCGATGCCCACGCCGATGAAGACCAGCTCCTGCCGGCGGTCCCCGAAAGGCTCCGCCCAGTTGTCGCGGATGTAGGAGTGATCCGGGCGCTGCGCTTCCGGCACCGTCGCCCACCAGCGGCCGAGAGGACGAACACTCGACAGCGCCCCGGCAAGCGAGAATTCCGCCACCCAGTCCGGCCGCGTCGCGATCCAGAAATGCCCCTTCGCGCGGATCACCCCCGGCATCGACCCGGTCAGGACCTCGTGGATCTTCGCCGGATCGAAGGGCGCG
>JBGTRP010000810.1:0-3621 GCA_041940685.1 Acanthopleuribacteraceae bacterium | reverse complement strand
CGGCATTGTAACCAACTCAACTACGCCCCCGCTTAGCGGTGGTGGGCGATAACGGATTCGAACCGCTGACATCTTGCTTGTAAGGCAAGCGCTCTGCCAACTGAGCTAATCGCCCGTGCCCTATTTGACAAGGCGGTATTATCCTGGCTTGCCATTCGCCTGTCAAGCTGAAAATGAAAAAAAACCATGCCGGCGCCCGGCGTTTTTTTGGGCCTTTCGCGGGCATTTCGGGATCCCGCGTCAGGATCGGGAGATGGGCTTGGCGCGGCCGGCGCGAGCGGCGAGCGACTTTGGAAATCTCGGCATGCTCCTCAAAGCGAGAGTTCCGCAAAACCTTCCTGGGGACAAGCCGACCGTCCTATCTGAAAAGCCGGCAATTTTTAGGGTAAGGGAGCGTCTCCGCCCGCGCGCCTCAGATTTTTTTAACGAAATGGCCGGCGGACCGTTAAAATGCGCATAGGGTTTCGCCGGCCGATGGTCGGCTGTCAGTTCGCGGCATGAGACGCCTTCCCCGAAACGGTCGATCATAGCCTTCCCGGGTTTCGGCCTTCCAGCCGGTGATGTGTGCCGGACATGGATCTGTTGCTATGGAACAGGATCTCAAGGAGTTGAATACCTTATGAATGAGTGGCAACGCCAACTGCGGCGCATGAAGAACGAGATCAAGGCCTGGTTTGACAACCTGTCCAATAGCAAGGGCAATCAACGGCGGCCCGATATCAAGATGTGTCCGGTCTGCGGAAATTTTGTCAGCGTTCGCGCGGCGACCTGCGAATACTGTGAGTCTGATCTGGTGCCGCGCGTATCGGAATCAAGGAAGGACGCGGGTGTGGCCGAGCCGCTCAATCCCACCATTGTCATTTTCGGGATCTGCGCCATCATGATGCTGATTTCGATTTTTTTATCTTCGAAAATGGAAGATTACAACCTCGCAGGTTCCTTCTTTTCTCCCAGTGGCGAGGTTTTGGCGCGCATGGGCGCCAATTTCAACGAGCGCACCGTTTTTGAAATGGAGTTATGGCGTGTTTGCACCTATATGTTCCTGCACGGCGGGTTCATGCACATTTTTTTCAATCTCTACGCCCTGGCCCAACTGGGTTCGATCACCTACCGCAATTTCGGAAGCCGTCGTTTCTGGTTGATCAGCTTTCTCACGGGGATCGGCGGCGGTCTTCTGAGCGCCTTGCCCGTGGTGCTGAGCCATCTGCCCCCGGATTTTCTCGGCGGCGTGTTCAATTGGATTCTCAATTACCTCGGCAGGACCAAGGTTTCCACGGGTTTTTCGGGCGCGCTTTTCGGTTTCTTGGGCGTGAATTATTTTTTGCTAAAGGCCCAGGGCCACCTGAGCCTCGCCGAAACGCTGAAGAAATACATGATCTGGGGCAACGTAATCTGCATCGGTTTGACCCTGCTTCGCATCATGCCCATCGACAATGGCGCCCATTTGGGCGGCATGGCCATCGGCCTGCTGATGGGTAAGATTTACACCACCAAATACGGCAACTACCTTAATGAAAGAGTGGAGCGCGTGTTGCTGACCGCCTGCCTGATCTTCTGGGGCTTTGGGCTTTACCGTTCTTTCCTCTTTGTAAACGCGTATTTTTTCTAGATTAGAGTCCATCCAGAAACAAAAAAATTCACCACCGAGGACACGAAGATAAGACAAAAGGATTTACGGTAATTAATTGCGGTTAAAAAGCTTATGTATTATTCCTTCGTGTGGCTTCGTGTTCTTTGTGGTTCAAAAAATGCGTTTCTGGGCAGGCTCTAGGTTAACACTTCGCCATGATTCGGTCTTGGCGCGAGGCGGACATGAAGGGGATCGATTCGGACCTGCAAAGGTTGAACTTGAAGTTGGGGCGCGAGGCGGGGAATGACCGGCTCGATCCGGTGCCGCGCGAATTGGGCCGGCCCAAGGGTTTGGGGGTGGAGATCCCCATGCTGGGCTACGACCTTTGGAATGCCCATGAGGCGGGCTACCTTTCGCCCGGAGGCAAACCGGTCGTCTTTCAAATGCAGATTCAATACGATGCGAGCTCGCCGCGCATGGTGGAGTCCAAAAGCCTGAAACTGTTCTTGAACGCCCGGTCTGAAAAGGTGTACCCGAGCCGCGAAGACTTTGCCGAAGAGGTGCGTTCGTCGCTGGCCGCTACCGTGGGCGCGCCCGTGAGGTTGGTCTTTTTCGAGCGCGCATCCGCACCCCTTGCCGAACCCCTGCCCGGCTTAAGCCTGGACGATTTGGAGCCGGCCGCCATTCTGGGCGGCCCGAGCGATTCGCCGCCGCTGGCCCGACCGCTCGGGAAGGTGAGGGCGTTTCGCTTTCACACCCATCTATTCCGCTCCAACTGTCCGGTCACGGGCCAGCCTGATTGGGGGGCGGTGCTGATCGAGGGCCGCGCTTCAAGGGCTCTGATTCCCGAGATCCTGCTGGCTTATCTGCTTTCCTACCGCGGCCATCGCGCCTTCCACGAGGCCTGTTGCGAGCGCATTTACCTGGACCTCTTTCAGGCGCTGCAACCCGAGCGTTTGGGCGTGTTCTGCTTCTTTACCAGGCGCGGCGGGTTGGATATCAACCCCTACCGCGGGAATTTTGTCTCGGAGATCAGGCGAGCGCTCGCATGGCGTCAGTAGGGTCTTTGATCCAAACACGGGAAAAACAATGGCTCCGATGGTCGGAGCTGTCTCAAATTCTGATAGCCTCCCTTTGGCATGGGCGGATGCGACAAATCCTTGACAGGCCAAGGCCGTTAGGCTAATCTCGCAACTTGCGCGTTTTGGCGGAACAGCCGTTGAAAGCCTTGGAAACCCACTCTGGATTGTTGGTCTGATGTTCGATAATTTAAGCGACAAATTACAAAATGTATTCCGCAACCTGACCGGCAAGGGCAAGCTCTCCGAGGAGAACATCCAGGACGCCTTGAAACAGATTCGTCTGGCTCTGCTCGAGGCCGACGTCAACTTCAAGGTCGTCAAGAAGTTCATCAACGAGGTCAAGGAGGAGGTGCTGGGCCGCGAGGTCACCAAGGGCCTCGATCCCGGCCAGGAACTCATCAAGGCCGTCAACGAGAAGCTGATTGAAATATTGGGCGGTGAGGCGGCAGAGCTGAATTTCAGCGGTTCCGCCCCTCATGTGATTATGATGGTGGGCCTGCAGGGCTCCGGGAAAACCACCACCTGCGGCAAGCTGGCGCGACATTTGGTCGAAGAAGGCCGCCACCCCCTGCTGGTGCCCTGCGATGTGCATCGTCCCGCGGCGATCCTGCAGTTGCAGACCGTGGGCGAGCAGGTTGACATTCCGGTTTTCGATTCCACCAAAATCGGCAAACCCGGCGATATTGTGCGCCGTGCGGTCAAGGAGGCGCGCAATACCGGCCGCGACCTGCTGATCATCGATACCGCGGGTCGTTTGCACATCGACGATGAGTTGATGGGCGAGCTCAAGGAGCTCAAGGCCTATCTCAAGCCGGATGAGATCCTTTTCGTGGCCGACGCCATGACCGGTCAGGACGCGGTCCAATCGGCCGGCTCCTTCCACGAGACACTCGATATCACGGGCGTGGTGCTCACCAAAATGGATGGCGACGCCCGCGGCGGCGCCGCGCTTTCGATCAAGAGCGTCAC
>JBGTRP010000809.1:0-3624 GCA_041940685.1 Acanthopleuribacteraceae bacterium | reverse complement strand
CCCACAGCTCGCCCGCGGCGCCGGTTGGCAGAGGCCGCCCCCGCGGATCCACGATATAGAGCTGAATATTGGCGAGAGGCTTGCCGATCGGCGTTCGCCGGGCGCGCTCCTCGGGCCGGCAGTGAAAATAGGTCACATCGATGGCCGCCTCCGTGGGACCGTAGAGGTGATACAACCGAACGCCGCCTCGACCCATGGAACGGTAGAACAATTCTCGCAATTCGCGTGGCAGCGACTCGCCGCCGGTAAACACATGTTTCAAACACAGCGATCGCGGCAGTTGCGTCTCGGAGAGAAAGGGCCACAACATGCTGGGCACAAAATGCACGGTCGTGACGCGCTGGCGGTCCATCAGCGCTGCCAGGTACTCGGGATCGCCATGGCGGCCGGGCAGGGCCATCACGATGCGGCCTCCCGCCATCAACGTCCAGAAAAACTCCCAAACCGAAACATCGAAGCTGAAAGCGGTCTTCTGGAGCACACAATCCCCGGGCGTCAGGCCGTAGGTCCGCTGTTGCCAGTCCAAACGGGCGCTCAGGCTGCCATGCGTGTTCATCACTCCCTTGGGCCGACCCGTAGAACCGGAGGTATAGAGCGCGTAGATGCGTTGGCGCGAATCGAAACGCGCGGGCCGCGTGTCGCGCGCCGGCATGGGCGCTTCCCCAACCGCAAAGCCATGGGCATTCAGACGTAGCGCCCGCGCGCTGTTTTCGGGAAGCTCCGGCGGCTTCTCTCCCGTGAGCAACCAGCCGAGCTGGGCGTCCGCCAGCATATACGCCAAGCGCTCGGCTGGGTAGCTGGGCTCGAGCGGCAAATAGGCGCCGCCCGCCTTGAGAACCCCGAGCAAGCCCACGACCATGGCCACGGACCGCTCCAGGCAGACGCCCACCAGAGAATCGCTCGCCACACCCCATGCGCGGAGGTTTTGGGCGAGCGCGCCGGCGCGCCGATCCACTTCCTCATAACTCACCCAATGCTTTTCGAAGACCAGGGCTGTCGAATCCGGGTTCCGTCGGGCGCGGGCCTCGATCATTTGATGAATACAAAGCTCCGGGAAATCGGAAGTCGTGTCGTTCCAGGCGATCAAAAGCCGGTGGCGTTCGCCGTCGCCGAGCATGGAAAGCCGGCCCAGCGGCTGGTCGCGCGAAACGGCCATGCCCAACAACAGATTGCGGAAATGTCCCAGCGCCCGCTTCATGACCTCGGCATCCACCAGGTCCTCGATGAAGTTCATCTTCACGAACATCTCACGCCTGGGGATGGCGGCCACGGTGATCGCGTAACTGGTCTGCTCCATGGTTTGGACTTCGCGAATTTCAAGGGGCAAGCGCTCGGAGCGCGCAGCCTCCGCCACCGGGTAGTTCTCAAAAACCAGAATGCTGTCAAACAGCGACTCGCCCCGGGCCACCTCGCTCCAGGCCTGGACCCGGGCCAGGGGCGCATGGGCGAACCGGTCGATTTCCACGATTTGGGATTGCAGCCGCTCCAACCAGGATAGGAGCCGCGAGTTGTCGGGGACCTTCACGCGCAGGGGCAGGGTGTTGATGAACAGGCCCACCATCGATGTGACTCCCGGCAGCTCCGCGGGCCGGCCGGAAAGGGTCACGCCAAATGCAATGTCTTCCTCGCCGCTGTAACGGCTCAGCAAGAGGGACCAGGCGCCCTGAACCAAGGTGTTGAGGGTCAGGCGGTTCTCACGGGCAAAGGCCTGAAGCGCCGCGGTCTGGGCCGCGGGCAGGTCGAAGGCGTACTGAAGATGACGGCCGAGCTTCTCCTTGACGCTCCGCCGCCACCCCGGCAGGGCCGTCGGCGCGGTGAACCCGCGCAACGCCTTCCGCCAAAAAACCTTGGCGAGCTCGAGATCCTGACGCCGCAGCCAGGCGATGTAGTTCCGAAAGGGCGGCCGTTCGGGCGGCTGGGAGCTCAAGCCCCGGCAGAGGGCCGCGTAAGCGCTGAAGATTTCCTTGAGCATCAGGGAAAGGGACCAGCCATCGGTAACCATGTGATGGAGGCTCCAAAGAAACACATGACTGCCCGAACCGGTTCGGAAAAGGGCGCAGCGCATGAGCGGCGCCTTGCCCAGGTCGAAGCCCCGTTGCCGATCCGCCCGTGCGAAACCCGCGAGAAGCCTTTCCATCCGTGCGGCGGGCAGCGCGGACAAATCCTGGAAATGGAAAGGCAGCCGCACCCGCCTCCAGGCCAGTTGCAGGGGCGCATCCACCTCCTGCCAGACAAAGGAAGTGCGCAGAATCGGGTGGTTGGCCAGCAGGCGATCCCATGCGCCCTGGAAGGAACGCACATCCAAAGCGCCCTCCAGGGTACAGCGCAATTGGAGAAAATAGTTTTCCCCTCCCTCATCGAGCAACGCGTGGAAGAGCACGCCCTCCTGCATGGGCGAAAGCGGATAGAGGTCCTCGAGCGGTTTGGCGTTGCCAAAGAGCCGGTCCAGGCCGCCCTGATCGATTTCCGCCAAGGGGAAATCCGAGGGCGTGTACCCGCCGGCCTCGGGGGAACAACAGTGCCGGATCAGTCCCTGAAGCAAACGCTTATAAGATCCGGTGAGGGTTTGCAGGGTTTCCCGGCGGTGGATGTGGCGGCTGTAATGCCAGCGCATTTGAAGACGGCCCCCGGAAACGAAGGCGTTGATCTCGATGAGATGGTCGCGCACCTCATGCAGGCCGTGGCCGGGGCCCGGCGATTCCGTGGCGGGCCGAAACAGGTTCGAGTCCATGGTGACCTGGTCCAGTTGGCCCAAGTAGTTGAAGGCAATGGAGGCGCGCGGCAAAGCCTTCATTTGAGCCCGGACCGCGGGATCGCGGCTCAGGTACCGCAACACGCCCTGGCCAATTCCGCGCCGGGGCACGGACCGGATCCGTTCCTTTACCAGCTTGATGCTCCCGCCCGGAACTCCGGTCACCTCGAGCAGCAGCGAATAAGCGGAGGTGAACCAGCCCAGGGTCCTGGAGAGGTCCACACCATCCAGAATCTCTTCGCGGCCATGACCCTCCAGGTTCACCAGCAGCCTGGGAGAACCGGTCCACTCCTGAAACGCGAGGGCCAGAGCGGCCAATAACAGCTCATTGATTTGGGTGCTGTAGGCGCGCGGCGCCTCCGACAACAAGGCCTTGGTTTCCTCGGGCTCAAGCTCCGTAAAAACCGTTTCCGTGGCGGCCATATGGTTGCGTTCGTCCGCGTCTGGCGCCTCCGGCGACCAGGCAAAGTCCACGGGGATCGCGGGCGCCGCGCGGAGATTGTCGGGGTTCAGCCAAAAATCCTGTTCCGCGGCCATCGCTTCCGATTGGGCGTAGGCGGTAAGCCGTTCCGACCACTCTTTGAAAGAAGTGGTTTTGGGCGGCAGCCGCGGCGGCTTGCCCGAGGTGAGCTGATCATAGGCCAATTCCAAGTCTTCCAGCAAAATGCGCCAGGAGATGCCATCGACCGTCAAATGGTGGATCACGAACAGCAGCCGTCCCGCGTTTACAAACTCGCCGTCCTCGCCTTCCGCTCGGCCGGCCTCTCCGTCATAACCCAAAAACAGCGCCACCCGCAGAAGCGGACCCTTGCCCAGATCCAAGCCCCTATGCATGCGCGTGGCGATTCGGTAAAGGTCCCGGGTACGCGCCT
>JBGTRP010000808.1:0-3628 GCA_041940685.1 Acanthopleuribacteraceae bacterium | reverse complement strand
CAGCATCTCGAAAAAGGTGTGGTGCCGCGAGGTGTACCCGACATTGTCCAAATCATTGTGTTTGCCGCCCGCGCGCACGCATTTTTGGGAGGTAACCGCTGTTTGGTAATCACGCTTCTCACGGCCGAGGAAGACATCCTTGAACTGGTTCATGCCCGCGTTGGAGAAGAGCAGGGTGGGATCATTGGCGGGAATCAGGGAGGAGGACGGCACGCGCCGGTGGCCGTGCTTTTCGAAATAATGCAGGAACCGTTCTCTGATTTCTTCCGATTTCATTGCTCCGCTCCTTGCGGCCAGCCGCCAAAATCAAGCATGGTAGCACAAAACCGCGGAGGAGAAAATCGCGGGCGGCGGGGCGCATTTCCAGCGATACCGAGCCTGGGACGTTTCGAAAACAGGGCGTCGGTTGCATCCAGGATACCGGTGGGAACCGGGGTTCTTACTCCAGCTCTTTACTGAAATCGAACAAATCATCCTCGGAGCTGGCGCTGCTGTCCATATCGCCGGAAAACTCGCCAAGCTCATTGTTGGCGGCGGCGTTTTCCGACTTGACGCCCGATGTGGAGGACAACGAGCCTTCCATGACGTCGCGGGCAATATCGCTCGTGCTCTGGATGCCCTGGGCCTTGAGCTTGAACTCATCGGGATTGGTGCAGCGTTTCAAGGCTTCCTCGAAGGTGATCAACTCGGATTTCCAGAGGTAGTAAAGCGATTGGTCGAAGGTCTGCATGCCGTATTGAGAAACGCCCGCGGCAATGGCGTCGTGGATCAGCTTGGTCTTTTCCTTCTCTTCAATGCAGGACTTAATGTAATGAGTGGTAATCATGATCTCGACCGCGGGCACCCGGCCGCGATTGTCTTTGCGGGGCACCAGTCGCATGGAAATAATGGCCTTCAATACGCCGGCCAATTGGAGTCGCACCTGCTTCTGCTGGTGGGGCGGAAACACGGAAATAATGCGGTTGATGGTTTCCGTGGCGTCGAGAGTGTGTAGGGTAGAGAGCAGCAAGTGGCCCGTCTCCGCGGCGTGCATGGCGGTTTCGATGGTTTCGTGATCCCGCATCTCCCCCACCAGGATGACATCGGGGTCCTGACGCAGGGCGCCGCGCAAGGCGGAGCTGAAGGACAGGGTATCCACATCCACCTCGCGCTGATTGATAATCGACTTTTTATCTCGATGCAAAAACTCGATGGGGTCTTCGATGGTGATGATGTGCTCGTTGCGGCGGGCGTTGATGTAATCGATCATCGCGGCCAGTGTCGTGGATTTTCCCGAACCCGTCGTTCCGGTGCAGAGGATCATGCCCCGCTGCTCGTTGCAGATATCCTCGATGGTGGTGGGCAGCATCAACTCGCGGATGGTGTTTACCCGCACCGGAATGACCCGCAAGACCATGCCCACGGTGCCGCGTTGCTGAAACACATTGCAGCGAAAGCGGCCCAAACCCGGCACGGAATAGGCCACATCCAACTCGTGATTTTCTTTGAATTTCTGTTTCTGACGGCCGTTGAGAATGGAAAACGCCATGGACACCGTGTCTTCCTGCATCAGCCGGTTGATGGAGGAAATGGGTTGCAGGTTCCCATCGACTCGGATGATGGGATGGCTCCCTACCTTGAGATGCAAATCCGAGGAACTGCGCTCGATAGCCATTTTTAATAGGTCGTTGATATGCATGACACAACCTTTTGGAAAATCAGAGACATTGGGCCTTTAGCCTAGCGCATTCGGCTCGCTTCCGTAAAGAGCTTTGCGGGGCCATTCAAGCTCCTTCCCCGGGGAAAACCTCGCGGGCGCCTTCAGTTTTAAGGGGTTTCTCACCGGAGCGACAAGCGACCCCCGCGCTCAGGGCTCCACGTACAGACGGTTGGGCCGGATCTTCAACCTGCCGTTGAGCTCGGGCAAGGCGCCCACTGTCTGCAGGCCGTTATGAAAGCTGAGAAGCTCCACGCGCGTACCCACGGCATGGGCCAGCAACTCGTCCAGAGGATGTTGATCCTGTATGCCCAACACCAGATAGGTGGCTTCCACGAAATTGATTTTGCCCGCGGGGTCGCAGAACACCCAACCCACGTCATCGTAGTAAATTTCAATCCAGCGATGCAGCACATTGCCCTCGAGCAATAGCTTGACCCGGTCTCCCGGCACATAGGTAATGCCGGTCACGTAACGCGCCTTGACCCCCATCCGCTGGAGCACGAATAAGGCCAGGCTGGAAAGCCCCACGCAATTGGCGCTGCCGTCCTGCAGGACCTTTTCCAAGGATTGATTGGGGTTGTAGTCCGCCTCAAAGTGAATATGGTCGCGAATCCATTCCACCAGATAGGCCACCTGGTCCGCGAGATAGCCGTCGTCGGAATCGTTCAACTTGCGCTCCAGGGAGCGCAGGGCCAGGGGCAAAGGGTCCACGGAACGGGCCTTTACCTTGGAGGATAGCTGGGAGTTCTTGACCTCTACCTCGATGTAAAAGCTTTCCCGCGCCGGGATCATGCGCTGCCTGAAGCCGTTGTTCTCGTAACCGTAGAAACGCAACTCGGGCCGAGCGGGCAACACGCGATAGCGCGAGGTCTGTTTACCCAGCAAAACCTTGGCGCCCTCGGGCGGCGTTACCAGCAAACAGCAGAGTATCCAACCGACACCTGGCATGGGTTTCTCATCCTAAGATTGTGGAATTGGAGATCTAAGCTAGAGACCTTCCAGAAACAGCATCATTCACCACGGAGGACACGAAGGCTAGACAAAAGAAATGGCGGTAATGAAAAGGCTTACGCATTTCCCCTTCATGTGGCTTCGTACTCTTGGTGGTACAAAAAAATGCGTTTCTGGGCAGGATCCAAGCCAGGAGCACCGCTCGGGCGTCCGCCGAATTCAGCGCGCCGCCGTCAAGGGAAGCATTCACTGAATACAGAACCCAGATGCGCGGCAGATCGTCCCGCACCGCACCGGGCTGACTCCTCGGGGTTCTCCCAACGAAATTCTCGGGCGGGTTTTTCACCCTTTCCGGGAATCATGGTCCCATCATCATACGCCCACGCACGCCGAGTGACAACCATTCACAGGGGTCAGTTGCCCGCTGGCTCCTCGTTCAAGGCTTGAGGAGGCGGCTGGTTTTCCTCGGGTTCCGCTTCCTGTTCATTCTTTTCCGATCCCATTTCTTCGCCTCGGTTGGTTGTCGCCCAGGCATGCAGTACGCCATTGATAAACGTGGCGCTGCTTTCTCCACTGAACATATTGGCGAGGGTGACCGCCTCGTCGATGACCACCTTGGTGGGAACCTCCCGACTGTATAAAAGCTCCACGAAGGCGACCTGTAGGGCCATGCGATCGAGAATCGCGATGCGCTCCAGACTCCAGTTCTTCAAATAGGCCTGAATCTCAAGGTCGAGTTGGTCCCGATGCTCCATAACGCCCAACACCAATTCCTTGCAGAACGCACGGGTTTCCGGATCCGCCTCTTGGGTTTTCCAGAACAGTTCCTCCACCCGATCGAGGTCGTAACCGGAGAAATGTTGCTGGTAGAGCATTTGAATTGCCAACTGACGGCCGCGGCTTCTGCTGGCCATGGGACCTCTCCGTTCTTAAAAATCCCGGGGGTCCGGGAACCGCTCAAGGGGCCGCCCCAGTTTA
>JBGTRP010000807.1:0-3629 GCA_041940685.1 Acanthopleuribacteraceae bacterium | reverse complement strand
CCTCCCTACCGCACCGTGCCCAACGACATGAGCCCCATCGATGAAACCGATCTGGTGTTCATCGACCCCGTGGGAACGGGCTTCAGTCATGCCCTGGGCGAAACCAAACCCAAGGCGTTTTGGGGCCTGGACGAGGATGCGGAATCCATCGCCAAGTTCATTCGCCAATTCATTACTGATCACCAGCGTTGGAATTCGCCCCGCTACATCGCGGGCGAGAGCTACGGCACCATTCGCGCGGCCATGCTGGTGCGGGCGCTGCAGGGCAACTTCGCGGGCGTGGCGCTCAACGGCGTGCTGCTCATCGCCCCGGCCTGCGACATGCAGACCCTGATGTTCAGCGACGGGCCCGACCTGCCCTATGTCACCTACCTGCCCACCTACGCGGCCACCGCCTGGTACCACGATCAACTCCCGCAAAAACCCCCGCAGCTTTTGCCCTTTCTCGAAGAGGTGCGCGAGTTTGCCGTCAACGAGTACTCCGTGGCGCTTTTCAAGGGCGATAGCCTGGATGAGGCGGAAAAGACCCGTATCATCGAAAAGTTGCACCAGTACACGGGCCTGAGCAAAACCTATCTGCGTCGCGCCAACCTTCGCGTCAACTCGACCCGCTTTATGAAGGAACTGTTGCGGGATCGCGGCCTGACCGTGGGCCGGCTCGACAGCCGCTACCTGAGCGACGAGGCCGATGACGTGGGCGAATTCCCCGACGGCGATCCCGCTTCCTCCGGTATCGACAGCCCCTATACATCCGTGATTAACGACTATCTGCGCCGGGTGCTCAAGGTAGAGATCGACCGTGAATACGTGATTCTCAGCTTTCAGGCCAACGCCTCCTGGCAGCGGCCCAACAGCCATAAAAGCCTGTTTTCCGGATACATCAACGTGATGCCCGCCTTTACCAGCGGCGCCACCCAAAACAAGGATTTCCGTCTCTTCGTGGCCAACGGGCTCTACGACCTCACCACCACCTTCTTCTCCGCGGAATACATGTTCAACCACAGTCAAATTCCCAAGGAGCGAATCACCATGCGCCACTATGAATCCGGCCATATGATGTACCTGCACGAACCCTCGTTGCGGGCCTTGGCCCGCGACATGCGCGCTTTTTACAAGGAGGGCGCGCGCTAAGCGGCGCAATCGCGGCCCTGGTAGGATTCCCGGGCCGCGCCTTTCTTCTCGGTATGTCATCGCGGCGAGCGACAGGCGCCGGCGTATCTCTCTTACAGGCGTTTTCGGAGGGGATGGGTTTTTCGGATTGCGGGCTTGACATGTCCGGGTTGGCCCAACCCGACTCATTTCCCCGGGAACTATGGCTTTCTCCAACGATTGGAGAGGCATTTCGCAAATGCCAATGGCACGCATCATGCTCATTTCACGCGTTGCATCCCGAAATCGAAACGCGAGGAGAGATGAGGATGAGAAAGTCACTGGGCTGGAGCTTGGGAATTGGATTGATGATGGGGGCCGCCGCCGCGGAACGGGAATCCGTCTTCTGGTTGGAACCGGAGGGTAGTCCCGCCACCAAAACCGCGGCCATCCGCCGTGCGGACGTGGACGGCAGCGCGCGCTGCACCCTGGCCGAGGGCGCACTCAACGCGGCCAACCTGACCCTCGGACGCGGCGGCCAGAAAATTTATTGGCTGGAGGGCGAACCGGAGGCGGCAGGCGTGGTTCGCGGCATGAGCTTGGACGGCGGCGCGCCCGCCACCCTGGCAACGCTGTCCGCGAATACCCGTGACTACCAGGTAGACGACGTGGCCGCGTTTCTCTACCACGCCGACGGCGAAGCCATCTATCGCCGCGCGCTGCCGGATGGCCCGGATGAAGCCCTGGTTTCCTTTGTAGACGATCTCGACCTGGAGGATTTTGGCATCGCCGCCTTCGCGGCCGCGCCCTCCCAAAACCTCCTGTTTTGGGTGCAGACCGCCCACGGCAGACTGAGCCTCTACCGGTCCACGCTCGATGGCGAGGAGATCACCGCGCTCGCCTTTCTAGGCATCGACATCGCCAACCAGGTCTTCGTAAACCAACTGATCTTCGACGCGGAGGACGAAAGGCTCTATTGGGACCAGACCGAGGAGTTTGTGGACCCATTGGACGGTTTCCTGGAATACGCTCGCATTTACCGAGTCCGGACGGATGGCGAAGACCTGGAGGTCTTTTACGACAGCAATTTCCCCATCCAGAATTTCGCCCTGCCCTCCCAGCCTCATCATCTCCTGCTGGCCAGGTTCAATCAGATTCTGCTCATCGATGTGGCCAATATCGACGGTCAGGCGATTCGGGTCGGCTCGGGCGGCATCGACAGCCTGGTCACCGCTACCCGGATCGAACCCGAACCGGCTCCCCGGCTGATTCCCCATCTCACGACCAACCAGGGCGGCTTCCAATCCACCTTAACGTTCTTCAACACCCACTCGGATGAGGCAGCAGTCCGCCTGATCGGTCACCTGGCGGACGGTTCCCCCCTGGAGCCCTTGGAACGGATGGTCGCTGCAAACGCCAGCCTGCGGTTCGGTAAGGACGAACTCTGGCCCGAGGCCGATGTCTCCCACGCATTTATCGAGACCGCCGAGGGCCCGCGCCTGGGCGTGGCCTACCAAATCAAGGACGGCGCGGGCAATCCGGTCCATGTGCGCGAAACCTCGGTCATCGCCCGGCGTTGGTTGATCTACGCGGGCAATCCGACGCTGGTCTGGGACGGTTTCGCCGCGGTGAATCTCGGCGATCAGCCGGCGGCCATTCACGCGCTGCTTAAAAACGTGGCCGACGTGCGCCTCAGCCAGGTAGATTTAAGCGAGGGCCTGCCGCCCAACGCCAAGCTGCTGCACGCGTTTTCCACCTCGCCGCTCGAGGGCGGCTATTATGAAATCGTAGCGGATCAACCCATCAGCCTGATGGCGCTCCAGGGAAGCCCCGACTCCCGCATCATGTGGGAAAACCGAGCTGTCCCGCTGGAGTAGGCGCGGGCATCGAAGCCACGAAACCCAAATCACAGAAAAGTAGCGAGGCGGACCTTGCAAATAGAACCCATTCAAGTGATTCGTCAAATTCGTGGTTGAAAATATTCATACACTGGAGCGTGAAGCCGTCAAGGCAATCAGCGAATCTCGATTCCCTCCCTATCCTCGATGGCCGCCCACAGGCCCCAGCCGCCGAAGCGTTCGCCCACCGCCATCCACAGCTCGTTTTCGCCCTTTTTTAATGGCAGGTAGAGCGCATCGTGGAGGCCGACCGTGCCCAGATAGCGGTAATCCCGCGACTGGTAGCGATGGTCCCCCTCGAACAACAGCTCTCGGTTGAGGTAGGCGAGAACGCGGTCGCTGTATCCGAACCGCAGTTTTTTGATCTGATCGCGTTCGGAAACCAGGGTGATCTTGGCAAAGAGCGTGTTTTTTACTCCATCGATGCCTTGCCGCCGGGCCAGGTTGAGCAGCCCATTGGACTCGCATGCCAACCGCTTCCAACTCAGGTCAGCCCTATCTTTTTCTCCCAGCCGGACCTGGCCCGCCAAACCTTCCCAGGCGAATCCGTCGGACACATGCCAGGCCATGATCGCGCCCTTGGGGATGGGTTTGGGCTCCGGCGCCTTGCCCTTGAAGGCCGGCGGGTTGCCGGCATGGAAA
>JBGTRP010000806.1:0-3633 GCA_041940685.1 Acanthopleuribacteraceae bacterium | reverse complement strand
AGCTATGGCCCCATTTCCAAAATGACCGTGCCTAAGATACTTGGTTTCGTCCCGATTGACAAGGGGGAATTTATCCCGCTCTGAAATTGATTCGCCCAAGGCAGGTCTCATGCGCCAAACCGGGGCGCTTTTCCGGCCTGGGCTCAGTTCGGCTCCGTGGGTAGGGGTATCTTCAGCGCCTTGATGCGTTTGGAAAGAGTGTTGCGATGCATGCCCAGCGCGGTGGCCGATTGGCCGATATGCCCGCCGTGGATCCGCAACACCTCCCGAATGTAAAGAGACTCCAGCTCCTTTTTGGCGAATTGCAGGTCAATATGATGCTTGATGAGCTCGCGCACAAGGGAGGCCAGCTTCTGGTTCAAGGGATCGTTGTTCCGGGTTGTTTTTTTCGCATCCGGGGGAGAGGTGGGCTTGAGTAGGCGCAAACTTTTTTCCATGGGGCTCATCGGTCGTTAGAATTTGTTTGGGCGCGGATCTGGCCGGACAGCCGCTATTTCACCCATTCGGGGAGCCAGGTCGCGGGTATCGGGATCTTTTTGCTAGGATACCATGTTTGGTTATTTCTTCAACCGCAAAACCCGATCAAATTCGACCCTTGCTCTTCGGTTGAGTTTCGGGACCGGGACCTGCATATAATACCGCCGCTCGGACGGTAACGTCGAGTGGTGAAAATCGGCCCCAAGGAGGCGGCATGAGCCCGGAAAAAGCGGCGCCCATTTCCAAGCGCAAGACCAAAATCGTCTGTACCCTGGGACCCGCGGTGAACAGCGCGGATCAGGTGAAAAAATTGATGCTGGCGGGCATGGACGTGGTGCGCATCAACTGTTCGCACGGCGATCCGGAATCCCGGCTGGCCATGGTTCGCCTGGTGCGCCAATGCGCCCGGGAACTGAACCTCTTCATCCCTATCATGTTTGATTTGCAGGGGCCGAAAATCCGGGTCGGCGCGTTGACGGAAGCGCTTCAATTGGTTGAGGGCCAAAGCCTGACCATTGTCAGCGGCCGTGAAACCGGCAGCGCCGGTCGTATTTTTACCAATTACGAATTTCTGGCGCGGGATGTGCGCGTGGGCGAGCCGATTCTCATGGATGACGGCAAGATCCGGCTGCGTGTGGAGCGGATAAGCGGCGCGGAGGTGATTTGTAGGGTGGAGGTGGGCGGACGCTTGACTGCTAAAAAGGGCATCAACCTGCCCGATACGAAAATCAGCGCCCCCTCGCTCAGTGAAAAGGACCTCGCCGACCTGGCCATGGCCGTTCGCGAAGAACTGGATTTCGTGGCGATGTCCTTTGTGCGCGGCGCCGCGGACATGATCGGCATTCGGCGCGAGGCCAAGAAGATCGGGGAACACAACCTGCTCTTCATCTCCAAAATCGAGCGGCCCGAGGCGCTCAAGGAATTGATCCCCATCATCAACACCTCCGATGGCGTGATGGTGGCGCGGGGCGATTTGGGCGTGGAGATCGGCAGTCACCGGGTGCCCATGCGGCAAAAAGAGATCATCACGCGCGCCAATCTCGCGGGCCGCTTCGTGATTACCGCCACCCAAATGCTGGACTCCATGATGGAGCGGCCGATTCCCACCCGGGCGGAAGCTTCCGATGTGGCCAACGCGATCCTGGACGGCACCGACGCCTGTATGCTCTCGGGCGAGACGGCCACTGGCAAATACCCGGTGGAGACCGTGGCGATGATGGTCAAAATCGCGCGCGAGGCCGAATCTCACGCCACCTACCGCTATCAGGCGCCCAGCTTTCCGCGCGGCTCCATTCATCACATTCCCGATGGGGTAAGCATCGCCGCCTACCAGACCGCCAGCCTGATGGGCGCCCGCCTGTTGGTGGCTTTCACGAACTCTGGCAGCTCGGCGCTGCGGCTCTCCAAGCGGCATCCGCAGACCCTGATCGTAGGCGCCACCATCCATGAACGCACCGCGCGCCGCATGCGCGCCTATTGGGGCGTGGTGCCGGTGCTGATCAAGAAACCCGCTTCCGTGGAAGAGATGTTCGAGGAAGTCAAACAGAAAATCATGGAGCTGGACCTGGTGCGCGAGGGCGATGTGGCCGTGTTGACCGCGGGCTATCCGCTGTGGACCTCGGAGAGCACCAACCTGATGAAGATCATCGAGATATGAGACAAGAATTCCAATTTGACGCCCCTTCATGGAGGAGATTATGAGCTCGAAGGTTCCGGCCTCGCTTTGGCTGATTCCCGAGCGCGACGCCATGGGACATTTTCGCGGCTTGATCGAACAACTGTGCCGGGATCACCAGGCGCCGCCTTTCATTCCCCATATCACGCTCTACAGTTGGCCCGAGACCGACCCGGAGCGGATCAACTCAAGGGTTGCGCCCTTGCTGGAAGGTGTGGCGCCGCTTCGTTTGAAACTGACCGGGACCGCCACCAGCGATGATTTTTTCCGTTGTTTCGTGGCTCGGGTCGATCCAAGCGAGGCCTTGCTCGACCTGAGGCGGCGCATCGAGGGCCTGGAAAAGGATCCGCGCGACCGGTCCTACGAGCCCCATTTGAGCCTGCTTTACAAATCCTTGCCGGCGGTCCGCCGAGACTCTCTGCCCGGCCGCTATCCCATCGGCCTGAGGCGCGCGGTTTTCGATTCGGTCTGGCTGGCCACGCCGGGCAACCAAAGCGAGGGCTGGCGCGATGTGGCTTCCTGGCGGATTCGGGGTCGCTTCGCCTTGACCGAATAGCCGGCGAAAAGTGGGAGCTTGGATCAGCTCGGCGCTTGGTAGGCGGCCGATTCTTTCTGATAGGCGCTCTGCAACTTGGCCAGTTTCTTTTTGCCCAACGGCCCCAAATGCTGGACGCCGCTCACCAGCCGCATGCGGGAAACATCGCTTCCCAGAATTTCCATCACATGGAACAGGGGCGGCGCCACGGGTTTGCCGCAAATCGCCACGCGCGCCGCGTGCGAGGCTTCCCTTGCGCTCCAGCCATGCAGGTCGGCGACTTTTTTAAGCGCGGCTTCCAGATGTTCATGGGTGAAATCCGGCGTGGCCTCCAATTCCCAAATCAGCTTCTGCAGGAAGTCGCGGCAGTCTTCGCCTTCCTTCTTCTTGGGAACCAGCAGGGCCGGATCGTAGTCCACATCCGAGTAGAACATGAAATCGCATAGCTTCATGAAGTCGCCCAGGATGTGGGTGCGCTCCTTCATGAAGGGCAACAGGCGTTGCAGATAGCCTTCGTTGAAGCGCCAATCGATCAGACGCCGGCCAAGTTCCTCGTTGGAGAGCGCGGCGATATGCCGCTGATTGACCCAGCGCAGCTTTTGCTGATCGAAGATGGGTCCGCCCAGGCTCACGCGCTGAATTTCAAAGCTTGCCACCATGTCCGCGAGAGAGAAGATTTCCTCACCGCCGGGAAGGGAATAGGCCATCATGCCCAAGAAGTTGAGCAGGGCCTCGGGCAGAATGCCGATTTCCTTGTAGTAGAGGATGGAGGTCGGGTTTTTGCGTTTGGAGAGCTTGGAGCCATCCTCGTTGCGCAGCAGGGGGAGGTGAATGACGGTGGGCGCCTGCCAGCCGAAGTACTGGTAGAGCAACAGATGCTTGGGCAGGCTGGTCAACCATTCCTCGCCGCGGATGACATGGGTGATGCCCATCAGACGGTCGTCCA
>JBGTRP010000805.1:0-3642 GCA_041940685.1 Acanthopleuribacteraceae bacterium | reverse complement strand
CGATGCCTTTCCCCTGACTCCCAACGGCAAAATCGATCGCGCGCGTCTCGGAGAAATGGCGGAAAACCGGGAGGCCCTTGAAATAAACCCCGATGGCGTCCGTGTTTTGGCTCCGGAAACCAGAACCCAATCCATGCTGGCCTCGTTGTGGGCCGCGATTCTGGATCGCCGCATCATCACCCGCGACGATCATTTCTTTGAATTGGGCGGCCATTCCCTGCTGGCAACTCGTGTGGCCGCGGCCATCCGGGAAAGCTTTGGTGTAGAACTTCCGTTGCGCGTCCTTTTCGAAGAGCCCACGCTCGCGGCGCTCGCCGGCTATATCGACGCCCAACAAGAGAGCGAAGCCCGGGATGCGCTTCCGCCACTGGTCCCAATCGCGCGGCAACAGGATCTCCCCCTCTCCTTCGCTCAACAGCGCCTTTGGCTGATCGATTCGCTGGACCCCGGCAACGCCGCCTATAACATCCCCATGGCTTTCAAGATGCCGTGTCCCTTCGATGGATCGCTTTTTGAAAATGCGCTTTCCAAGCTCGCCGCCCGCCACGAATCCCTGCGCACCAGCATGCCCGCACGGGACGGAGAGCCGCTTCAGGTGATCCACTCAAGGCCCCGCATCACGATCGACGCGTTCGATCTTGAAGGCATCCCGGAACCGCGACGCGAGGTCGAATTGCTGCGACTCGCCACCCGAGAAGCGAGCCTCCCCTTCAATTTGGGCCGTTGTCCCTTATTCCGCTGCCGCCTCGTCCGACTCGCGGCCGACCAACACGCCCTGCTGCTCACCATGCACCACATCATCTCCGACGGCTGGTCCATGGATATTTTCCTGGGTGAATGTTGGCGGTTCTACGGCGATGCCTTGCGGGGCCGATCTACCAATCTGCCGGAGCTTCCCATTCAATACGCGGACTTCGCCTTTTGGCAACGGCTCTGGTTGCGGGACGCACGGCTCGAAGAACAGATGCGCTACTGGAAACGGCGGCTGAGTGGGGCTCAGGTGTTGGAGCTTCCCACGGACAAGCCGCGCCCCGCCAAACAAAGCTTCCGCGGCGCTACCCACCACGTCTTTTGGTCCCGCGGGCTGCGCCGGAGGTTGGCCGAATTCAGCCTAGAGCGGGGCGTAACCCTATTCATGGCGGGCCTTGCCGCCTTCAAACTCTTGCTCTATCGCTATTCCGGCCAGTCCGATATCCTCACCGGTACGCCGGTCGCCAACCGCGGGCACAAGGAGCTCGAAGGCTTAATCGGCTTTTTCGTCAACACCCTGGTTCTGCGCACCGACCTTTCCCAAGATCCCAGTGTTGCGGATCTTTTGGCTCAAATTAAGACCACACTGCTCGATGCCCATGCCCACCAGGATCTACCCTTTGAAAAGCTGGTTGAGGAGCTCCAGCCACGGCGGGACCTCAGCCGAAACCCACTATTTCAGGTCTTGTTCACTTTCCAAAACCCGGGGCTGGCCACCGCCTCGCGGTCCCGTTTGGCCATCACGCCCATCGAGGCGGACCGGGGCATGGCCCAATTCGACCTGGCCCTTTCCATGGAAGATGGAGGCGAAAACGAACCAGGCCTACCTGAAAAAGGTAGTGGCATTCGGATCGGCCTCGAATACAACACGGACCTGTTTGAGGCCGGCGCCGTGGAACGTATGGCCGAACATTTGAAAATGCTCACCCAATCCATGATCGACAACCCCGATTGCCCGGTTTCGCGTCTGCCCATGCTCGACCAGAAGGAACGCCGAAGCCTACTCCGAGACTGGAATGACACCAACGCCGATTTTGATCTCGACCAAACCGCCCACCAGCTCATCGAGGCTCTGGCCAAACGCGGTCCTTCCGCGAACGCCTTGGTCTTTGGCAACCAAGTTCTCACATTCAAGGAGCTCAATTACCGCGCAAACCTGCTCGCTCGGCTACTCCGCGCGCGCGGCGCGGGTTTGGAAAGGGTAATCGCGGTTTCCGTGAATCGTTCCTTCCATCTTCCCATCGCTTTCCTGGCCGTCTTAAAATCCGGCGCCACCTACCTTCCCGTTGATCCCGATTACCCATCCGAACGCCGCGCATACATTATCGGCGATGCCAAGCCCTTAATGCTGCTGACTCACAACGGGGTTCCAACTCCAGATCCCGCACTGGACCTGGAGGTGCTCAACCTGGACGAGCCGCTCCCACCCGGCAGAGCGCCGCTACCCGCTCGGCCCGTCAGCGCCGATCGATTGGCCTATATCATTTACACCTCGGGTTCGACCGGTTTGCCCAAGGGCACGGGCCTCCCCCACCGCGGTCTCGCCAACTTGGTTTTTGCCCAGGGCCGGGGCTTCGAGGTGCGCCCAGAGGATCGGGTCCTCCAATTCGCTTCCTTCAGCTTCGACGCCTCCATATCCGAAATGGCCGTTACCCTGGGCAATGGCGCCTGCTTGGTGTTGGCGCCCAAAAAGGAGCTGCTGCCAGGACCGGACCTTGGAAACCTGATGCGGCGAGCCGTCATCAGCATGCTCACCCTGCCGCCCTCCGCGCTGGCCGTGCTTTCACCTGACGGGTTTCCTCTTCTGCGCACGCTAATCGTGGCCGGCGAGGCCTGCCCTCCGGACCGGGTAAGGGCCTGGGCCCCGGGCCGGCGGTTCATCAACGCCTACGGACCCACCGAAAGCTCCGTCTGCGCAACCTTGGGTCCCTGCCGGCCGGATGAACGCACGCCCTCCATCGGTAGGCCCATCGCAAATTTCCGTGTCTATCTCGTGGACCGCCACGGGGATCCGGTTCCCCTGGGGGTTCCCGGCGAGTTGGGCATTGCCGGTGTTGGTTTGGCGCGCGGCTACCTCCGCCGTCCCCATATCACGGCCGAGCGATTCCGGCCCGATCCCTTCGATCCTAACCCGGGAAAACGGCTGTATTTCACGGGAGACCGTGTTCGCTACCGCGCCAATGGCAACCTGGAGTTTTTGGGTCGGCTGGATGATCAGGTCAAACTACGGGGGTTCCGCATCGAACTCGGGGAGATCGAGGCCGTGCTCGGTTCCCATACATCAGTAACCCAGGCCGCGGCCTTAATTCAGGAGGCGGCTCCAGGCGATCCGCGACTGGTTGCCTTTATCCAGCTCGAGCCTTCTTCCGCGAAGGTAGATTCCAGCGAATTGCGGACCTTTGCCGCGCAATCGCTTCCCGAATACATGGTTCCCTCTGCCGTGGCGATTCTTCCGGAGCTCCCGCTCACGCCCAATGGAAAAATTGACCGCTCCGCTCTAGCAGCCCAACCACTGGACGCCTTGTTCCCCATCGATAGTCAAAACTACGTCGCCCCGGATTCCTCCATGGAAATAGCCATTGCCGCGGTCTGGACCGAGCTACTGGGCGTAAAGAAGATTGGCGTTCACGATAACTTTTTTGATCTCGGCGGACACTCGCTTCTGGCAACCAGGGTCATCTCGAGGCTCAATCAAACGCTCTCGCTCGACTTGTCGGTGCGAACCCTTTTTGAACAACCCACCATCGGCGGGCTGGCCCAATCCATCGCCACCCCTTCCAGCGAGGCGCACCGTTCCGCGCCCCCCTTGGTGGCTGTTTCCCGCGATCGCGAGCTGCCGCTCTCCCTGGCCCAGCAACGCCTGTGGTTCATCGACCAACTGGAGCCCGACAA
>JBGTRP010000804.1:0-3652 GCA_041940685.1 Acanthopleuribacteraceae bacterium | reverse complement strand
CGGTCGCGCAGGATGACGAGGAAGCCGAGGATGTGGTGGACATGCGGCTGGACAAGGTCGTGCGCAAAATTCGCGGGGCCAAGGGCACCAAGGTGCGCCTGACCATGATTCCCGCGGATGACGCCACCCTCACCCAGACCAAGGAAGTCACCCTCATCCGCGACCGGGTGGAGCTCACCTCCCTGGACGCCAAATCGGAGATTCACGAGGTCAACGGCCCGGACGGCCAGGTCTCCAGAATCGGCGTGATCGAGGTACCCTCCTTTTACATGGACTCCGGCGCCCGCTACCGCGGCGAGCGGAATTACAAGAGCACCACGCGGGATGTGCGCCGCATTCTCAAGGAAATGGAACAAGAAAAGGTGGACGGCATCGTGGTGGACCTGCGCCAAAACGGCGGTGGTTCCCTGGATGAGGCCATTCAGTTGACCGGCCTGTTCATTGACGCGGGCCCGGTTGTCCAAATCAAGGATTACAAGGGCAATGTACGGGTCGAACGCGATCCGGATCCGAAAATCGTCTACGAGGGACCGCTGCTGGTGCTGACTAGCGTGTTCAGCGCATCCGCATCGGAGATCTTCTCCAGCGCCATTCAGGATTACGGGCGCGGCATCGTGGTGGGCGGCACGTCTACCCACGTCAAGGGCACCGTACAGAATATCGTGCCCCTGCAAAACGCGCTCTCCAAAACCCTGCGCCGTTCACTCAAAGAGGATGTGGCGGGCGCGCTCAAGCTCACTACCCACAAGTTCTACCGTATTTCCGGCGGGTCCACCCAATTCAGGGGGGTTCATCCCGACATCGTGCTGCCCTCGCCCTTCGAGGGCATGAAGATCACCGAGGAATACCTCGATTTCGCGTTGCCCTGGGATGAAATCGACCCGGTTAAGCACAAGGATTATGGGGAAATCCAGCAGTCGTTGGCTTTTCTGAAAACCAATTCCGCCCAGCGGGTGGCCAAGGACCCCGAGTTTCGCTACGTGCGCGAGGATCTAGAGCGCAGAGAAGCGGAAAAGGACAAAAAATTCATCAGCCTGAACCTGGCGCAACGACAAAAGGAAAAGCAAGAGCTGGAGAACATCGAAAAGGAGCGCGAGAAGGAACGGGAACTGCGCCTGCCCGTGGCCAAGAAGGAAGAACCAGCGGACTCTGATGAGGAGGAAGCCGTGGAGGACGAGGAAACCGCCAAGGTTCCCGATTTCGTCCTGGACGAGGCCCTTTTGATCCTGCGCGATTACCTTTCCTACCAGAGCAACTTCATCGCCGGCGTTGAGGCGCCGGAGAAAAAGAAATCCCTATAACGCGGCAGACCAGCGAAAGTAAGCAAGGGCCCGATCTTCGGATCGGGCTTTTTTGTTTATACGGGGTTCAGCCCAGTGCCCCGGCATGGATGATCTCGCCCTCGCGAATCATCAAGCGGCCGCCCGCGATCAGATAGCGGACCTGAAAATCGTCGTCGAGCAGCACGACATCCGCGTCCATTCCGGGTTGGACCGCGCCCTTGCGCGGCAGCTTCAGGATCGCGGCCGGGTTGGCGGTCAGGACGCGGATCGCTTGCTCCAGAGGAATTTTTTCTTGTTGGACCGCGTCGCGAACCTCTTCCAAAAGCGAGCTGTTTTGGCCCATCTTGATCTTGATCAGGCGGCCCTTGGCATCGAAAGAAGGCAGCGAACCTCCGGCATCCGAGGAAAAGCTGATGTGTTCCAGGGGTACGCCCGCCTGTAGGAGTTCAGCCAGGGCGCGGGAGGGTTTGACCTCCTCATCCTGAAAAAAGGGATAGGAGCCCGTGGTGATGTCCACGGGTCCTTGGAGCGCGTATTGTTTGGCGTCCTCAAAGATATGGGCATTGCGGGTGACATGGGTGGGAAAGAAATGAGCGTAGCTGAGGCCGCCGCGGCGCACCGCGCGGCGGAGGGGACGAAATGGGTCCGGTTCGTCGCCCATGTGGAGATGCACCACGCCGGCCTTGCCGCTCAACATGCCGCCTACCCGCGTGTGCTTGGCCAATTTGATCAGCTCTTTGAGAGTAGGCGATGAGGAACGGTGGTCGGCAACGGCGACTTCGCCCACGCCGACCACTTCCTCGACGAAACACAGGTCTCGGGCCACATCGCCAAAAATGGTCGGCGGCGGAACCTGGTAGGAACCCGTGTAAATCCAACAGGAAAGCCCGTCCTGTTTGAGTCCCTTGGCCTTCATGATCAGGCTCTCGACCGAACGGGTGAAGCCATCGGTGCCCAGGCAACCCACCAGGCTGGTCACGCCGCCTGAAATGATGTCGCGCAGGGCGACCTCCGGAGTGCGGGTGGCGGGGCCGCCCTCGCCGCCCGCGCCGGCGATATGCACATGGCCGTCGATCAGGCCGGGAATCAATTTCAGTCCCTTGGCCTCGATGATTTCGCCCGCCACACCCGAGGGCAAGCCCAGTCCCCGTCCCTCGGCGACGACCCGGCCCCCTGCCAGCAGCACATCGCCGCGACCCTCGTATTGCGGGCAATAACGCGCGGCATCGCGGATCAGGATCATGAAAGGACTGGATTGAGTTTGCATAGATTAACCACTTACCTTGAGAAAGATGAAGATTAGAAGGTTTGGAACGCCGCCGACCTCAAAACAACCGGGCGAGGTCCGCTTCCGCGGCGATAAAGCCGAACGCCGCGCGCGAGCTGCCGGCGACGACCTTTTCCCATAGGGCGCGCGCTTCTTCCTTTCGGCCATTGTAATAGTGCCAGTTGCCGATGCCGTAACCCTCGGTGGCGGAGGTCAGGGCGTCTCCATCGGCGCCAAGGTCATCGGGCCCCAGCGCGCCCTTGTACAGCAACAACAAACGGTGATAGCCATCGTTTTCGAGGATCTCCATTTCCTCGCGAATCGCTTCCAGAACCGTTTTCGCTTCCGATTCCCGTCCCAGCCGCCGCAGGGTCATGTAGAGCCAATGGCTGGTGGCGCAAAGCATATCGTCATTTTTGGAGAATTGCATGCAGGCGCGATAACAGCGCAGGGCTTGCTCCAGTTCGCCTTTCAAGTAATAAGCGAGCCCCAGGTGGTACCAAATATTGGAATGCGAGGTGCTCCTGGGCCGATTAAAGCGGTTGGGCAGACCATCGGGCTCCACCTCGTCAGGAAGACCGCGAATGAGCGCAGCCGCCTTTTCCAGGTCCGCGATTGCGCGATCGAAATCGCGCAGGGAAATGTAGCGATGGCCGCGATGGCGGTAGAGTTTGGCCTCTTCCGGATACCGCTCCAGGCCGGCGCCATAGATTTCCACCGCCTCTCGATAGCGTCCCAAATACGCGGTGCGGCGGCCCAGCCAGATAATATTGTCGAGATCATGAGGGTCCGCATCGAAGCGGGCGCGCGCCTCCGCCAATTTCTTTTCAAGGTCGTTGCCGGTTTGCGCGGGCGTTTTTGTTGCCGGGCCCGACGCCTGGCTCGAGCCCGGGGAGAGATGCGGGGCCGGACTCCCTTCCCTCAAGTGAGCGCGCCCAGCGCCCAGGAGCGTCGAACACCATGAGGCCAATACTATGCAAACAACTGATTTCAAAAGAGTTCGCGAACGAGCGCCGCGGAATGACACAAGGTTGGCACAAGTCCTGCTTTTACCTGTCTGCATCGCAGCAGGGCAGACCGCCCGTTCATTCGATGCAATTCC
>JBGTRP010000803.1:0-3668 GCA_041940685.1 Acanthopleuribacteraceae bacterium | reverse complement strand
GGTCACGCTCCTTGAGTTGTTTGAGAAAATCCAAGCCGTTAGTGCCTGGCAGCAGGTAGTCCGTCAGGATAAGCGAGAATTCATGTTGCTCCAAGGCCGTGCGGCCCTCTTCCGCGGAGCCGGTTTCCTTGACCAGGTAACCCTGGTCCTTCAGGAATTCAGCGTAGACTTTGCGCAAGCCCTCGCGGTCTTCGATTAACAAGATACTGTCCACGAAACGCCTTTCCTTTCCGTCCCTTACAAGGGCGGTCAAGCGGATGATGACGAGCGGCGCACCTATTGTAGCCCGGATTGAAGTGACCGGCTAATAGGGAGATGGTGGGCACCCATCCTCATCCACCAGGGTGTGGCGGTGCCGTTGGGAAAGCGCCAGAATCCGGCTGTTCCGGCCCAGGATTGTTGTCCTGACAGGGGAGGGCTTCCGCCATTGATATTCTCCTCTAGAGCGCAAATCAGGCGGGGGCATGCTCGGGGGCGGCCTTGTGGAAGTAGCAGATCCAGCGGGTTGGCGGCTCCGGGCTGAGCTCCAATCGCGCGCGATGAGCCATGAGGATTTTGCGGCATTGGAAAAGGCCCAAGCCGGTGCCGTCCTTTTTAGAGGAAACAAAGGGCACGAAGAGTTTTCCCTCAATTTCAGGCGCAAATCCAGGTCCACGATCCTCGACGGCGATCACCAAATGGTCCGGCTCTTCCCAAGCTTCCAGGCGTACCCAGGGTGTGGCGGGGCCGGTTCCCTCACAGGCCTGAATGCCGTTGAGAACCAAGTTAAACAGAACCGTCGTCAGTAATACCCGATCGCCGCGAATGCTCAGGTTCCGGTCCTCGGGCACCTTTACCAGCAAACGGTTTCCAAAGGGTTGCGGCATCCAACTCCAGCGCATTTCCTCAAACCATGGCGCCACCGCGATGGTTTCGATGTTGATGTCCTCGTTTCTGCTCGATTGCATGAACTTTTTCACGAAGCTCAACAAGCGATCGGTTTCATCGAGTATGTGATCGCGGTGTTTGCTCGCTTTTTCCTGGGAAAGCATTTGGGCATGGCCCTGGATGACCGCGAGCGCATTCTTGACTTCGTGCGTGATGCCGCTGGCCAACTCGCCCATCAGCTCCAAATCTCTTTTATAGCGGAGCCGGTCTTCCAACTCCCGTTCCTTGGTTTTGTCGGTTAGGGTTAAAAGGTAACGGTCTTCCGGGAGCCGGGTCAGGGCGGCGTTGAAATGTTTGGGGGAGCCAGAGATTTGCAGTTGGAGGCCAAGTTCCGCGGGGAGAGGTTGGCTTCGCAATGTCGAAAACCTATCTCCCAGAGTTTGGGAAACATCCGCCAACAGGATGTCCTCGACCCCGGCGCGCGGAAGCCATTGTTTGGCCCTGGAATTCGCGAAGTGAAGGCGGGTCGCGTCATCCAACACGATGAGACCCACGGGCAGGTGTTCCATGATCGTGCGATGAAGCGCATCGAGAGCCTCGAAAGCCTGATCGCTCTGGTGCTTGTCGCGCATGGCCTCCCGTTCCCGCAGCATCTGGTCCCGCAGAGTGTCCATGAGCAGGTCGCGGCCGTGGGCCGGCGATTTCCCCGTGGTCTTCATTTTTCGGATAACAATTTTGAGCATCCGAAAGGCCAGCACCGCCAGCACCAGGGCCAGGACAGCCAGGGTAAACATCAAGAGGTTTTGAGCATGGCCCATGAACGGCCTCTTCCAAGGGGTCGGGTTCGGCTTTTCCCGCTTCTAAAACGGAAACATTTGGCGTTCATTGTAGTTTTTTGAGCATCGCCAGGCAAATTGTCCGGGGGAATCGCGCTTCCAGGAAAACTTTCCCCTTAGGTATGGAATCAAAAGGGAATGGAGGCAAACTCGGTTGGACATGGCGGTGATTGTAGGTGTCCAGCCTCAAAATTATCCTTGGCTATTTATTGAGCCGTTGTGGCGTTCCCTTGGTTGGACCGGGCATCAGCTAGCCATGAGAATTTGACCCAGGCGGCCGTTCCCGTAGGTCAATGGTTGGATTTGGTCGGGGCCGGAAAGATGCGTGGAAGGAATAAGAGCCGCCTTGTACTTAGCAAATGGTGGGAAAACCTTTAGAATAAGCCTGTCGCCGTTCATTATGGTTACCCGGGAATAAGAGGTGGCCCAGCTTATTCGCGGAAGGGCATCCGGTTAATGGCCTCGATGAGGTTCTTCCGGTGATGGGTCGGGAAGATCAATTGCAAATCAAAGAGGTCGAGCCGTGAAAAAGACCCCGTTGCCGCTTTTATTTATCGCGCTAATCGTTTCCTGCGGAACCCCGCCGAGTCCATCCGATGAAACGCGAGATGTTTTGCGGGTTGGAATGCGCCGCGCGCCCGATAGCCTGAACCCTTACCTTTCCACCAGCGCCGAGGGCGAATGGATTTCCTACCGCTTGTTTCCCAGTTTGTTTCGCGAACGGCCGGAATTCGAGAACGGGCTGCCAGCGCTCGAACCCTATCTGGTCAAGGCCTTCTCCTGGGACGAAAGTGGAACCAATCTGGAGTTGGAGCTGCATTCCAATTGGTTTTGGAGCGATGGGCAACCCATTTCTTCCGAAGATGTGGCCTACAGCTTTTCACTGCAGAAACATCCGGATGTGCCCTGGTTCGCTTCCGCGAGTAAGGACCTGGTCCAGGAGTGGCATGTGATCGATTCATCGCGGCTGCGGGTGAGCTTTGCACGACCTTCCCCTTTTCACCTGCTGAATTTGAACGAGGGTGTGATCGTGCCCAAACACCATTTCAGCGCGGTGGCGATCGCCGATTGGGCGGAGAAGGATTGGGCGCGGGATTTGGTGGTTTACGGACCTTATCGGGTAGCCGAACTGGTCGCGGGCGAACGCCTGATCTTGGAAAGCGCCGCCGGGGGGGCAAACCTGGGAATCGCGGTGGTGCGAGACAAACAAACCCTGTACCAGCTCCTTTTGAACCAAGAGTTGGACTTCGCCTGGCAACTTCCAGTGGAGCGGCGTGCGGATATCGAGTCTCGGCTCGATCCCGTTTTCTACAACGACCTCAGCTATGGCTTCATCGCCTGGAACCCGATTCAGCCGGAGCGCTTCCAAGAGAAGCCTCCAAAAACCAGGGAAGAACTCCTGCAACTGTTGAGAGAGGCGCCCCATCCGCTTTTTGGGGATGCGCGGGTCCGTCAGGCCATGGCTCATGCCATGCGACTGGATCAACACGCGTTGCGTTTCTGGGGCGGCGGACAGGTGCCCGCCAATCCCTGGCTCGCCGGTTTGCCCTATTTTTCCTCTCGCAACTTAAGGCGTGCATACGACCCGGCCGCCGCGGACCAACTACTGCGCCAGGCGGGTTGGAGCCTGGTGGACGGCGTTCGAAAAAAAGACGGGAAACCCTTTCGTTTTACCGTGATTTGTAACGCGGGCAGCGCCATCCGCGAGCATTATTTACTCGCTGTTCAGGCGGATCTCAAGGAGCTGGGGATCGAGATGGAGATCGACCTTCAGGAAGCGGGGCGCTACATTGAAAACTGTGGAAACCGCCTGTTTGACGCCATGTTCGGCGCTGTACGTTCGGGGACCCGTCCCGATCTGTCCGGGTTTTACCATGGCGATGCCGCGCTTGACCGGCGGCAGGTAGTTGCTCTCCGGCCACAGCAGCACGGTGAGCAGGATCGAGCCCGTCATCAGGCCGCCGA
>JBGTRP010000802.1:0-3669 GCA_041940685.1 Acanthopleuribacteraceae bacterium | reverse complement strand
GCGGCAACGGAAGATCCACGACAGTCTGATCACCATGGGGTTGGAGCTCATTTCCGACAGCTATCTGGACCAGATGGAAACGGAGTGCAAGGAAAAGGGATTGTCCTTCGAACGCAAGATGATGGACGGCAAGCATTTCGTGGAGATCATCAAGGACATCGAGGCCTCCGAGTACGATTTAACCGTCATTGGCGCCCATGGCATCGGTAAGGTGAAAGACAGCGAGTTGGGCTCGGTCACCGTGCAGGTGACCCGCAACGTGAACCGCGATATTTGGGTCATCAAGGATTACAAGGACAAGAACCGCGACGCCAAGGACACCATCCTGGTCGCCGTCGACGGCAGCCCTCAATCCTTCGGCGGGCTGATGACCGCGCTGCAACTGGCCGCAATTTTCGAAAAAAAGGTGGAGCTGATTTCTGTTTACGATCCCTACCTCCACTACTCGGTGTTCAGCGGCATCGTGGACGTGCTCTCGCAGAAAGCCAAGAAGGTATTCCGTTTCGAAGAGCAGAACCAGCTACACGAAGAAATCATCGATACCGGCCTGGCCCAAATCTACCAGTCGCATCTCAATGTGGCCGAAGCCCTGGCGGAGTCCAAGGGTTTCGAGGTGGGCAAGACCTTGCTGGACGGCAAGGCCTTCCAAAAAATACTCGATCATGCGCGCAAGCTGGATCCCTGGCTTTTGGTGATGGGCCGCGTGGGCGTTCACAGCTCGCCCGGCGAGTTGGGCCTGGGCAACACCACCGAGAACCTGTTGCGCATGTGTCCCTGCGATGTGTTCCTCAGCTCCAAGTCCTACATTCCTCAAATCGACCTCAAGGCGGAAGAGTCCATTCGCTGGACCGACGAGGCCAAGGAACGCATGAAACGCGTGCCCTCTCTGGTGCGCGGCATCGCTCGCACCGGCATCCTGCGCATGGCCCTGGAACAAGGTCACAGCGTGGTTACCAACTCCTTGATCACCGAGGCCATGGAGCGCTACATGCCCAAGTACACGGGCCGGGTTACCGAAAAATTGGCCGAGGCCGTAGCCCTGGACCGGGCGCAGAGCCAATCGGTTTCCATGTGCAAGCAATGCGGCGTGACCTCCAAGGAAAGCCAGCCGGTGAAGTGTTCGGTATGCGGCGCGGATGATTTCGAGGTCATCTCCCAGGAAATGATCCAAAAAATCGCGGCCGAGGAAGGCGGCGTTGAAGAAGAGGCCGCCTTTGACGGCCGCAAGCTGAAGTGGAGCCGCGAGGCCCGCCTGGAATTGCGCTCCATTCAGGACGCCTACCAGCGCAGGCGCGCCAAGGCGCGTGTAGAGAAAACCGCGCGCATCCGCCGCATCGAAACCATTACTCTCGAACATGTGCAGCGCATTATTAAAGAAGAGTTGGGCAGCTTGCCCATCAACATGGAAAAGGAAAAAGCCGTTCTCGAGTCGGATGCGGCCCAGGCGCCGGTAGAACAGCGGCCCGTGGTCGGCACGGATGGAGAGGGTCACGCCCTTCATTCGGATTTGAGTTGGGAGCCGGATGCCTTGGAGCGCATCCTGCGCGTGCCCGCCGGTTTCATGCGGGAGCGAACCCAACAACGGGTGGAAGCCGTGGCGTTGGAGCAAAAATCGGACAAGGTCACCCTTTCCATGGTCGAAAAGGGTCTGGAAATGGGCCGCCAAATGATGGACGAGCTTTTGAGTCAAGCAGGCGGCGTTGAGGCGGTGATCGAGCAAATGGGAGGAGAGAAAGCGGTGGAAGCCGCGCGCGCCAAAGCGCCAGAAGGGGTTTGCCCCTTTCATGCCGCCCGCCAGCAAGAGGCTGAAACCGCCGAGCGAACCACCTCCGCGGATGGGGAAAACCTGGCGCTTAACGAGGTGGGCAGCGTGCTGTACCCCACGGGCAAGCCACGCGTCTCCTCGGATGCCTCCGACTAGTTCTGAATCCCGCTTCTTTTAACGATCGCGTTCTGAATTTATAGAAGCGAAACGGGAATGGTGTGATGACGTCAAGAAATAACTACCTACGTTGGATCGTGTTTCTGATTCTGGGCTTCTGCATTTTGTCGGCCGCGCCCTTATTGGCCCAAAGTGTGGAGGGCGGCCCGGATTATCGCCGTTTGGGGAATGTTTCCTCGCGCGATATCGTATGGATCGTGGCCCAGGTCAAGCTGATGTTCGCGGCCTTTATCCTGGGCGTTCCCATGTTTGCCCTGATTATCGAGTTCGTGGCCTATATCAAAAAAGACGATCGCTATGATAAGCTCGCGCGCGAGTTCATCAAGCTCTCCTTGATCGCCTTCTCCGCGACCGCCACGCTCGGCGCCATCCTGCTTTTCCTGCTGATTACGCTCTATCCCAAGTTTTGGGACTACATGAGCGGCGTGTTCAAACCCACCATGTGGATTTACCCGGTGCTGTTTTTTGCCGAGTCGTTCACGCTCTACCTTTATTGGTACGGCTGGGACTGGTTGCAGGGCAAAAAGAAGCCCATTCACCTCAGCCTGGGCCTGTTGCTCAATATCTTCGGCACCATCCTCGTGTTCCTTACCAATGCCTGGGCCACCTTCATGATGACGCCCAGCGGGGTCGATCCCGACACCGGCGCCCTGACCAGCGTGTGGCAGGCCATCAACAACGCCACCTGGCATCCACTTAACATCCACCGGCTGATCGCGAACGCGGTCTTCGGCGGCGCCGTGGCCGGCGCATACGCGGGGTTCAAGTTCCTGGTCGCGGAAAAAGACGAGGACAAGGCCTATTACGACTGGATGGGGTACGTGGGCAACATGGTGGCGGTCAGCGTCTTCCTGGTTCTGCCTTTCGCGGGTTATTGGCTCGGCAAGGAAATCTACGATCACAACCAGCAGATGGGGATCACCCTCATGGGCGGCTTCCTCTCCTGGCTGTGGATCATTCAAGCGATCATGATCGGAATTCTGTTTCTGTCGGCCAACTACTATCTGTGGGTCGGCATGGAGCGCATCGAGGGGGCGCAGCGCTACAGCAAATACATCAAATACATGCTGTTCATTCTGCTGGTCTGCGTGTTGGTGTGGTCCACGCCCCACTCGCTGGTCGCCAGCCTGGAGGAAGCCCGCAAAATGGGCGGCACGCACCATCCGCTGCTGGGGGTGCTAGGCGTCATGTCGGCCAAGAACACGGCCGTCAATATCATGATTCTGACCACCTTCCTCAGTTTTATGCTCTATCGCCGCGGCAATAAGGATTCCGTGGTGCCCTGGCGCAAGACGGGGATGACCCTTCAATGGGTGATCCTGGGTCTCGCATCGGCCTGGGTCATCTACCTGGGCGTGAAGGGCTATTTCGTGGATGCGGCCACCCGCATCGCCTATGCGCCCAAACAGGTGCTGGCGGTATTGCTGGCCATCGTGTTGTTCATGTGCATCGACATACCGCTGTTCAAAAACGCCAAGTCCATGGGCGAGATCCGCTGGGGCAAGATACCGGCCCGCGCCCAACTGGCGCTTTTCCTATTGGCCATCACTTTCTGTTGGCTGATGGGTCTGATGGGTTACGCCCGTTCGGCCTTGCGCCAGCACTGGCATGTATACGGCATCTTCCGCGATACCTCCGCGGACGCCTTTCTGCCCACCCTGGGCCAGGTCGCGATCGTGTCCGCGGTCACGGGTCGGATCGTCGACGCGGTGGAACAGGCCGTGCAG
>JBGTRP010000801.1:0-3672 GCA_041940685.1 Acanthopleuribacteraceae bacterium | reverse complement strand
TCCTCGCGCGGGGAGAGATGCTGCCAAAGCTCCTCGGTGATGAAGGGCATGAAGGGGTGCAGTAGGCGCAGGCAATTGTCGATGACATGGGTGGTGCGGCCGAGAAGCACGGCTTTCTCCTCCGCGGAGGAATCTTTCAGCACCGGCTTGAGGAACTCCACGTACCAATCGCAGAACTCGCCCCAGAAAAAGTTATAGATGCGGCTGGCCGCCGCGGCGACCCGCAGTTGCTCCAACTCCTCGTCGACGCCCTGAATCGTGGCGGCAAGACGGCTCAAGATCCAGCGGGCAACGATGTCGCGCGGGGAATCGCGCCAATCGGGCGCCGCCGCCACGGCCTCGAAGCTCATCTGTAGAAAACGGTTGGCGTTCCAAATCTTGGTGCAGAACCCACGGCCGAACTCGCAGGAAGTTTCGGCAAAACGGGTGTCCTGGCCGTAGGGCGTGTTGTAGACGATGGAGAAACGCAGGGCATCTGCGCCGTATTGGTCGATAATATTCAGGGGATCGGGAGAGTTGCCCAGGGTTTTTGACATTTTGACCCCCTTGAGATCTCTGACGATTCCATTGAAGAGCACGCGAGGAAAGGGGTTTGCGCCCATGAACTCCTGGCCCGCGATGATCATGCGCGCCACCCAGAAGAAGCTGATGTCGGCTCCGGTGACCAGCATTTGGGTGGGGTAGTAGTAATCCAGATCGGCCGTTTTTTCCGGCCAGCCGAATACGCTGAAGGGCCAAAGCCAGGAACTGGCCCAGGTGTCCAGCACGTCGGGATCTTGCTCCAACTGGTCCGAGCCGCAATGGGCGCAGGCATCCGGATCCGCCGTGGCGCAGGTCTCCTTGCCGCAGGCGCCGCAATACCAAATGGGAATGCGGTGTCCCCAGCGCAATTGGCGGGAAATGCACCAATCGCGGATATTGGTAAGCCAGTATTTGTAGGTGTTCACCCAGCGCTCGGGATAGAACCGGACCTTCCCGCTGAGGACCGCCTCCAGGGCGTCCTCGGCGAAGGGCGCCATCTTGATGAACCATTGCTGGCTGAGATAGGGTTCGATGACGTCTTTGGTGCGGTAGCAGCGGCCCACCGCCACCACATGATCCTCTACCTTCTCCAGTAGGCCCAGCCCGTCCATTTCCGCCACCACCGCCTCGCGGCAGGGGTAACGGTACATGCCGCGAAAGCGCTCGGGCGCGTTTTCGTTCATATGCGCGGTTTTGTCCATAACCACGATGAATTCGAGGTCATGGGTCTTGCCCATTTCAAAGTCGTTGGGGTCATGGGCGGGCGTGACCTTGACGCAGCCCGTGCCGAAGGCCGGGTCCACATGGGTATCGGCAACGACCGGAATCTCGCGGTCCGTGAGAGGCAGCTTCACCTTTTGGCCCACCAGGTGGCGGTAACGCTCATCATCGGGATGCACGGCCACGCCGCTGTCGCCCAACATGGTTTCGGGCCGGGTGGTGGCGACCACAAGATGGCCCTCGCCACTGGCCAGTGGATAGCGAAAATGCCAGAGGTGGCTGGGCATCTCCTCCCGTTCCACCTCGTCGTCGGAGAGCGCGGTCTGGAGCGCGGGACACCAATTGACAATGTAGTAGCCCCGGTAGATATGGCCCTTTTCGTAGAGGCTTTTGAATACCTCCATCACCGCGCGGGAGCGTGTCTCGTCCATGGTGAAGGCCTCGCGCCGCCAATCGCAGCTCGCGCCCAGCTTGCGTAACTGCTGGATGATGATGCCGCCGTGCTTGTCTTTCCAGTGCCAGACCTTATCCAAAAATTCTTCTCTGGAAAGGGTGATGGGGTCGACGCCTTGCGCCCGCAGTTGCTTCTCGACCATGGTTTGTGTGGCGATGCCCGCGTGGTCCATGCCGGGCACCCAGCAGGCGTTGTAGCCGGCCATGCGTTTCTGGCGGATGAGGATGTCTTGCAGCGTATTGTTGAGCACATGGCCCATATGAAGCTTGCCGGTGACATTGGGGGGCGGGATTACGATGGTAAAGGGTTCCCTTTGCGGGTCCCGTTCACTGGAGAAAAGGCCTTTTTCCTCCCAGGTCCGGTACCAGCGTTCCTCGATCGTCTGGGGATCGTAGTGTTTGTCGAGCATTGCCATCTCTCCCGCGGGGCCGCGCGCCTTCCCCGAAAAATGCTGCCATTATACACTTTCCCCCAGGTGCGAAAAGGGAGAATCCGGGCGCCGCCTTCGGGCGTGACGCCATCCGTCAGCATTCATGTTTCAAGCGCTTTCCAAAAAATTTGCCAAAGGTCTCGGGGGGATTTGCAGAACCGTGCAAAACCCTCTATATTTAGAAGTGGACTTAATAAGGAATACACCTCGGGGTTCTTCCTTAACAGGAGGCGAAATTTGAAGTGGCTCTTGGCAGCTTGGGTTTGTACTTCTCCTCTTTACGCCGCTACCCTGAGCGGCATCATTCAGTCCGAGGATCAACAGCCGATAAGCGGGGCCAAGGTCGTCGCGGTTCACGAACTGGCCATGTTGCTTGTGCAGCAGGCGACCAGCGGCAGGCGTGGCGAATACCATTTCGATCTGGAGCCTGGCCCCTACCGCATTATCATCCTCAAAGAGGGTTTTCAGCCACGTGACGACCATGCCATGGTGCTGAGCACGGATCAGGAAATGGTGCTGACACACGATCTTTCCCCCGAGCTGAGCCTCTCTCAAAAGCAGCCAACCCAGAATTTGAAGCGCATGTTGCGGCGCTCCAACCGCGAACCCCATAAGGCGCTGGCCGAAGAGCCCTTGCTGGATATCGGGCTCATGCCCGTGGCCGACAACAGCTTTACCGGAGCGGTCACGACCCAGTCCCGGCAGGATCTTCGGGGGGAGCTCGAGCAAACCAGTAAGGTCGAGGTCGAGACCCGCATCAGTGACCAGGTCCAGGTTCGCTCCAGTCTCACCAACCGGCATCGCAACGCCTACCACGGCGGCATGCTGCAGATGGCCGCCGGCCTAGCCTTGGATCTAAACGCCATGTCCCTGGGACTGCAGGCCGAAACCATTCAGCGTCACGATTCCACCGACCGCGACAGCAGTAAGGCGGTGACCCTTTCCAGCCGTTACGGACATAACCTCTCTCAGGCCTCCACCTTTAGCGTCAGGCAGTCGGAGGGCAGGGGAGAGGAGCAGCAGGAAATCGCGCTTCACCAAAACCTTCACTACGATGTGGGCAACACGCCCGTCCGTCAGGACGTGCGGCTCACCAATTGGGACCGCGGCGAATCGTCCATGGCGCGTCAGGCCCAGATCCGCACGGATTGGAGTCTTGAGGAAAACGCGCGTCTCGGTTTGCGGTCCGATATAGACGTTCTCGACCTCGAGGGGACGAAAAGCACGCTGGGCAAGCTCTGGGTTACCGGAAAGCATCAGTCTTCCGAGGGGCATTACACGCTTCAGTCCAGCCTCGGAATCGCCCATGATGGCGAACAAGACACTCGGCTGGTGCAGGAACATCGGTTGGGGTTGAAGCTTGGATCCCTGCGTTTGACTTCCCAGTACCGCCGCGATGCTCAGCCGCGCTCCTTTTCCTCGCGGGACATGGGGGCGCTGCTCGGAGCTGGCTGTTCTGCAACCGACGGAGCCGGTGAAGATTGCGGAGGTGGAACGGGCTTCTGTCTGGCAGGGGCGGGCGCAGGTCGTTCCTGCTGAGCGGGAG
>JBGTRP010000800.1:0-3672 GCA_041940685.1 Acanthopleuribacteraceae bacterium | reverse complement strand
ACGCCATAGATGTAGCGCGTAATTTTGCCCTTGGGCGAGAGCAGCACCAGAACGCTGGTATGGCTGAACTGGTCCTCGATCCGCTTGTAACGAAAGCCGATCTGATCCATCAGCTTGGCCACGCTGGCCGCATCGCCAGTCAGGAAGCTCCAGGCGTTCAGATCGCCCTTCGCATCCGGCAGGCTGGCGTAGTAGTTGGCGGCCTTGGCGCGCGCCAATTCGGGCGTGTTTTCCGGATCGAAGCTGACATTGAGCACCCGGTAATCCTTGCCCAGCCGTAGATCCAAACGGTCAATCAGGTCTCGCACGCCGTTCAGCACCAGGGTGCAGAGATTGGGGCAGTCGTAATAAACGGGCGCGATCACCACGGGGATATCCTGGTTCAGATAATCGCCGATGGTCACCCGATCGCCCGCGGCATTCAGGAACGCCAGGCCGGGGTCCACGAACTGATCTAAATGTTCGTCGACTCCGACATTTTCCACCAGGGGCGCGGAATCCAGTTGCGCCCATAGCATGGACGGCGCACAAAGACCCCAAAACAAATAAAACTTCAAAAGGCGATGCATTCTCAACAACCCTAACAGCATCTAAGAAGAGGGGGAAAAGTCAATGAAATCCCGTTGCTACGCCCCATTACGCACCGAGGGCCCCTCAATACGGGCCCCAATTCTATTGGAAACAGGCCGGGTTTTCAAGGTAATTCTTAGCGCCTTTTCCGAGCGCAAACCAAGACGCTTTCCAAGCAAAGCCGAATTACTTTTCACGGACCGCTCCTTGCGCGGAGGGTCGAGGCGTTGTTGCCGGCCGCCGCCGCCGAAATTGCAGGAACAATCCAAACAGCCAGGCGAAGCTGCCGAAGCTGAACCACTGAATGGTGTAATTCAGGTGACGGCCCGCGGGCAGGACCTCCTTGGGATCGTGAACCGGAAAGTCCCCGTTCTGATTGGTTTGTTCCAAATAGACCGGCAATAGTGGGTAAGGCAGTTGCTTGGCTATCTTCTCAATATCCAACCGCAGCCAACGCTCCCGCCACTCGCCCGGTTTCGGGTCGGGTATGGGAGGGGCCAGGAAGAACTGAGCCGTCTGTGAGGGATGCAGGCGGCCCTCAATCCTCCGCGCTCCTTCCGGCCGCGAGGCGCCCCATTCTTTTTTGGCGTAGCGGTCATAGGGAAAAAAACCGCGATCCACCAGGATGCCGGCTTCCCGGCCCGGGAGCCGCAAGGGGGTAATCAATTTGACCCCGGAAATCCTGTCCTTGGAGCGGTTGATGAGCACCATTTCGCGCTCGTAATCAAAGGTCCCGTTCGCGGAAACCTTGACCAGCCGGGCGGCGGGCCAGTCGTTTTCAAAGTTTTCCAAGGGCGCACGCGCTTTTTCGGACTGGCGCGTGAATAACTCTTCATAGTCACGTTTCGCCGTGTAACGCGTGTGTTGCCAGTAGGACATGGCGTAGCACAGCAAGGCGGCTATCACCGACAGGCTGGTAATCTCCTTGGAAAAGCGGAACTTCCTTTTTTGAAACAAACCGCACCCCGGCTGGCCCCTAAGTCGGAGGCCACATCCAGTTTAGCAGCTTTACCCTCGGCTCTTTCGGCATTCTCCCCTACTGTCCACGGCTTTTTCCAATCATTTACATTGACGGGAACATGGGGAAGCTATTTATAGCCGATGAGGACGGCAATGGTCAGGAATAACGCGGAGAGCAGCACGAGCTGCAACAGCAGCGGCAACATGAAGCGCAGCCAGCGTTCGTAAGGAATTTTGGCCAGCGCCAGCATGGACATCAAAATGCCGGAGGTGGGGATCACCGTATTGGAGAACCCGTCGCCGCATTGGAAGGCGAACACGGCGGTCTGCCGGGTCACGCCGATCACATCCGCCAACGGCGCCATGAGCGGCATGGTTACCGCGGCCTGGCCGGAACCCGAGGGAATCAGGAAATTGAGGCAGGCTTGGAACAGGAACATGCCCTGCACCGCAATGAAACGCGGCACATTCTCCAATTGGTTGGCCGCGAAGTGGATGATGGTATCCATGATTTGGGCATCGCTGAGCACCACCTCGATGCCCTTGGCAAAACCCACCACCAAGGCGCAAACCACCATCCCTTCCATTCCCTTGACAAAGGCGCGCGTGGTTTCGCCCAAGGGGATCCGAGCGATCAAGGCGGTGAGCATTCCCATCAGGAAAAATCCGCCCGCCATGTCCGCCATCCACCAGCCCATGGTGACCACCGCGTAAAGGATCAGCGCGAAGATGGCGATACACACCGTCAGGATCCATCCATGCCGCCGATTGAACTCGGTTTCCGAGGAGTCGCCCTCCACTTCGAAGGGATCGTCTACCATCACCGACGCCGCCGGATCCTTTTTGATTTTGGCGCCGTAACGAAGCAGGTAGAGAATGGTCACGCCGATAGCCGTCAGAAAAAACACCACGCGGAAGAGGGCGCCGCTGTACAGCGGCAACTCGGAGATGCCCTGGGCCACGGCCACGGTAAAGGGATTGGTCGTGGCCGAGGCAAAGCCCACCTGCGCGGCCAGGATCACCATGGCCATGCCGTACACCCGGTCATAACCCATGCGCTTGGAGACGATGAGGAAGATGGGCACCAGGGGAATGAACTCCTCCCCCATTCCCAGGGTGGAGCCGCCGGCGGCCAAAACCAACATGATCACCGCGGTCAGCAAGGGTCCATAATCGCCGAAGATCTGCAACAACTTGTGGATAGAGGCGATGATCACGCCCGACTTTTGCAGGATCCCGAAGACGCCGCCAATGATGAAGATGAAAAAGATGATGTCGGCGGCGCTTTCCATACCGCGCGCAATCGCGCTGAGAAAGCCGTGCAGGCTGGTAGGCGAGGCCTTGCCCTCCGCCTTTTCCCCCAATACCGCGCCGGCGAGGCTGTAGTGTTTGGGTATGTGCGTGTAGGTGCCCGCGACAACCAATGTCCGCTTCCGCCCATCGATCTCCTTCTCCTGCCTCTCGAAGGCGCCCGAGGGAATGACATAGGTGAGCAGGGAGCAAATGAAGATCACAATCGTCAACAGGGCGAAGACATGGGGGATTTTAAGCTTCTTGAGCTTGTCGGCAAACTTGTTGGCCACGGCGGCTCCCTTGTTGTCCGGGTCAGAAGGCCCATGAGTGGAGACGGGCGAAAGCTCGAATGCGAGCCTCGGGGCGGTGTGGGAACCGCAAACCTTCGCTTCCCGGTGCGTTTTGATGAATACGATTCCATTCTAACCGGAGCCGGCGGATTGGAGCCACCTTTTCCCGCCCGATTCCGGTGTTAGAATAGAACCTGAAGGAGCCGCCCGTGGCCTATGAGATTTTGTTGTTCGCGGCGCTTAAGGACAAGACCGGTCTGAGCGCTTGGCGCTGTCAAAGCGAGGAACCCCTGACCGCCAGCGACCTGCTGGCCCGCTTTTTCGAGGCTTATCCCGAATTGGCCGGTCTGCGCAAGGTCACCCGGCTGGCCGTCAATCACGCCTTTTGCACGCGGGACCAACTCCTGCGCGAGAGCGACGAACTCGCGTTGATTCCACCGGTTTCCGGGGGCTGACCTTGATCGACATTACCCGCGAACCCATCGATACCCAACGTCTCCATCAAAGCGCCGGCCACCCGGCCTGTGGCGCGGTGCTCAGCTTTTCGGGCACGGTCCGG
>JBGTRP010000799.1:0-3679 GCA_041940685.1 Acanthopleuribacteraceae bacterium | reverse complement strand
AGCAATGCAGCCTTTGCAGGAGCGCCTGTCCACCTAGTTGGAATTGTCGGGTGAGGCGCGGAAGGATTTCCTCGCGGACCATGCGCTTCAACTCGTGGGGCACGCCCGGCGTAAAGAACAGCTTGGCGCCCTCCAATTCGATGGCGAAACCGCATGCCGTCCCCACGGGATTGTCGATCAGGGTCGCGGAACGGGGCAGCATGGCCTGCTTTCGGTTGGAGTCCGACAGGGTCCGCCCCAGCTTGCGGTACCTGGTTTGCAACACCTCAATCCAGGATTCGAAGGCCACCAGGGGCTCATCGAGGGCCAGAGCCGCGGCCTGAGCCGAGAGATCGTCGCTGGTGGGTCCCAGGCCGCCGTTGACAATGATGATATCCGCCCGTTGCGCGCGCTCACGGAAACAGGCGGCCAGGTCTTCGAGGCGGTCGCCGACCGTGGTGCGGCGCTGGATGGGCAGGCCGTTGCGGCCCAGCAACTCCGAAAGCCAGGCGGCGTTGGTGTCCACGATTTGGCCGGATAACACCTCCTCGCCCGTGGTGATCAATTCGACTTTCATGACCTGACCTTTCTCCCCGATCCCGCGTCGGCGCGAATCATGCCGGACCGAAGCATTCTCCCCTCGACCGCGAGCTCAATCGAAGCGGATCTCCTTGAGCAAGGGCTGGGCCCGGTCCTTCTTGCTGAGGATGGGTTGGCCCTCGAGCGGCCAATCGATGTTGATTTGGGGATCGGACCACAGGATGCCGCGGTCATCGGGCGGGGAATAGAAATGAGAGCATTTGTAGAGCACCTCGGCGGTTTCGCTCAGCACGAGGAAACCATGGGCGAATCCCTCGGGCACGAAGAAGTGGTAGTGGTTGTGCTCGGAGAGGATTTCCGCGCGCCACTGGCCGAAGGTGGGCGACCCGGGCCGGATATCCACGGCCACATCGAAGATCTCGCCCTTGATGGCGCGCACCAGCTTGGCTTGCGGTTGGCGCGCCTGGTAATGCAGTCCCCGCAGGGTCCACCTCGCGGATTTGGAGTGGTTGTCCTGCACGAATTCGTGCGGAATGCCGGCCTCATGGTAGTCCCGTTGGTTGTAAGACTCCAGGAAGAAGCCGCGCTCATCCTGAAACACGCGCGGCTGTATGCGAACCAGGCCCTGGATATCGTAGGTCTTGATGTCCTCTAACAAAATGCGCTCCCCAACCCTGCTCCATGGTTTGCCAAATGGTGATTCGGCTCGAAATAATCCGCCGCGAAATCTCGATCGATAGAAATCCTGGTAAGGAGCGCCGTGGGAACTCAACCTCCGTGCGCCCTGCAAACAGCCTATTATAACGAGGCCCATCGCCGGTTGAAATCAGGAAAACTGATCCGGCAAGGGCCCCCGCTCACGCATTGAACTCATAGGGCGGTTTACACGAGCGTCCGAAAAGTCCTTGGTGCAGGAATAAAGGCTCTACCGGGCCCATTAATACTGGCTCTTTTTAAAGGATTCGAATTCCTTGAGGATCTTGTCCTTGAACTCCTTGGAGATGGCCACGGATTTTTCCTCGGAATCGATCAGATGGGGCGTGATCATGACGATCAGCTCGCTTTTTTTGGAGGAGGCGTTGCGGTTTGTGAAGAGGTGCTTGATGAGGGGCAATCTATCGAGGAAAGGCACGGTTTTTTTGCCCCAACCCTCCTGGTTGAAGATCAGGCCGCCCATCACCACGGTCTGATTGTCGCGCACGATCATTTCGGTGTCGAGCGTGTTCTGGCTGATGGGAACGGCCTCCGAGCCGGTCTGTTGGCCGGCCTGTGAGATATCGAGGCTGATTTCCAGCCGGATCACGCCATTGGCGTTGATATGGGGTGTAAAACCGAGGCTGACGCCGGTTTGGCGGTACTGGATGGTGGATTGGGTGGCTGGCGTGAAGCCCGAACCCGTGGCGAGATCGTTGATGTTGGTGGTGGTGGTCTGGATCGGTACATCGGTTCCCACCGAAATGGCGGAGGTCTTGTTGTCGATGGCCATGATATGGGGTTGCTGCAGCACGTTGGCGTAACCCTTGGACTTGGCCGCGGTCAGGTTGGCCATGATGCGGCCCGAGGAGCCCACGTAGGAATAGGCCGAAGAAAAGGCGCCATCCGCGCTGAAACCGCCAGAAATGGTTTCACCCGCGGTACCGGGTTCGTTGGAGCCGCTCCAGTCGACGCCGATGTTGTAGGTATCGTCCAAATCCACGCTGAGCACGGTGACTTCCAGGAACACTTGACGCGGCAAAATATCCAGCTTGCGCAGGGTTTTGTAAATACGGGAATAAACCCGATGGGTGGTATGGAAAATCAGCGCGTTGTTGTCCTCATCCACGATGAGAGAGGGGCCACCCTCGCCCTGGTTCTGGTTGAAATCGGTGGCCCGGTTGATTTGGTTAAGCGGGCGTTGCTCTTCCTGACCCTCGGTGCGATTGGTCTGGTCGCGCGGGTTGAGGTTGGGGCTGGTGGTCCTGCGGTTGGAGACGGTGCGTCGGCCACCGCCGCCGCCATAGGTCTGTAAACCATAAATCTGGCTGAGTGTGCTGGAGATGCTGGCGGCGGTGGTGTTCTCCACGTAATAGACGAATACCTGATCTTCCTCGTACTGAGCCTCGCGGTCGAATTTGTCGATCCAAAAGTCCAGCTCCTTGAAGATGGAGTCGGTGGAGGAGACCACGAGGATGCCGTTCAAGGTTTCGATGGGGACCAGCGCCAGGCGATCGTTGCCCTCGGCCTGGTAACCGTAAACCAGCAGGATCTCGCGCAGCTCGTTGGCGGTGTCCACGGCGTCCACATGGGCCAGTTGGTAAAACACCATTTTCTTGTTGTGAAGCACGTCCACGTCGAAGATGGGGATCAGCTCCAGCAACTTGGCCACGAACTGTTGTTTGTCGATGAGGATCAGCAGGTTGTTTTTGGGTTCCTCGTAAATGCGCGCGGACGAGCTGAGGAAATCTTTGATCACGGGCGTGATGTCGGCTGGTTTGACGTATTTCAAGGGTACGATCTGGATGGAGAGCTCTTCCCGCCGCAGGCTGGGGTTGGAGCGGCTGCCGTAGAGCAAATCCAGGCCCGGGTTCACCTCTGCCGACTGAATCGGGACGATGTGGACGAAGCTGCCCTGCCTGACCATGGTCAGGTCATGCAGCTTGAGCAGCAGGTCGAAAAGCTCCGAGGTTTTGTAGGTGGTGTCGCTTTCCACCATGCCGATGGTGATGGTCTGATCCTTGACCGAGGGGTCGATGATGTAATTGGCCTTGAGAACGCCGCATAGCGCGTGAATGATGTCATACAGCTTGGCGTCTTCGAGATTGAGAATGGGCGCGTCCGGGTCTTCCTCGAACAGGCTCGCCGTGGGCCGGGTCGTTTCGCCGGTTTGGATGAAGACGGTTTCTTCTTTCTCCGGAACCAGGTTATCGACCACCACGTCCACGGCCGTATCCTGGTCATCGTCCGTCTTGTCCTCCGGCTCTCCGAGATTTTCCTCCGCCTTTTCCGGCAGCCGATAGTCGAAATTTTTGCCTTCGAAGGCCTTGTGAACCAGGTCCTGCTTCTTTTGGCAGGAGCCGGCCAGGAGTAGTAAAAAAACAATAAAAATTTTGGATTTAGACATGCACCATTCCTACCTTTTTGGATTCTTCTCTAAAAGGGTTTTGCAAAGATGGGTTTTAAA
>JBGTRP010000798.1:0-3682 GCA_041940685.1 Acanthopleuribacteraceae bacterium | reverse complement strand
GCGCGCAGCGGCTCCAGCCGGTCGAGCAGCCGCTGCAGCATGTCCGCGTCGAAGCCGGTGCCGACCTTGCCGCGATACGCGAGCTCGCCGTCGACCCATTCGCCGAGCGCGAGCGCGCCGAGCCCGCCCGCCGCCTCCGAGGCGGTGTAGCCGGCGATGACGAAGTCCTCGACGGTCAGGGTCTTGGTCTTGGTCCAGGTTTTCGACCGGCCCTGGTAATAGGGCGCCGAGGTGCGCTTGGAGACCACACCCTCCAGCCCCAGCTCCGACGCCCGCTCGTAGAACGCCTGCCCGTTGCCGACCACGTGGTCGCTGAGCTGGATGGCGGAGCGGGGCGTCACCTGTCCGGCCAGCAGCCGGGCGAGCAGCGCCTTGCGCCGCTCCAGCTCGACCTTGCCCAGGTCCCAGCCGTCGAGGGGCTCCACGAATCCCTCTCCGAAGAGCACCGCCCAGATGCGGTTCACCATGTTGCGAGCGAACTGCCGATCCGCGGTGATCATGCGGGCCAATGCCTGGCGCCGGGTCTCGCCGGGAAGCGGCTGTTCCCCGCTGGTGAGGTAGGCGGGCTCGATCAGCCCACCCTGGCGCGGCGGGCGCATGCCCTCGCCGGCCTCGGAGATGGCCCGGTACTGGCCATCGTCAAACCCGGGCAAAGCGAATAAAAAGCCTTCGCCCAGGTTGAGGTCGGGATCATCCAGGTCCACGAACTTCAACATGTGACTCTGCGATTCGGGGCCGGAATCCAAACGTTCGTAGTATATATAGGACTGGGAAAGAAAGGCCGCCATGCCCCAGAATTGTTCCCGCGTCATGGTCGCAAGGCCCTTGTTCACCTCTTCCAGGTGGTAGGCGCCGTCATGGCAGGAAATACAGTCGATGCGCATGCCCAGCATGGCGGCGGATATTTTTCCGATCTGATCGTCGAGCTCGTCTGGGCGGTAATCCAGGGTGATATCCCTGATCCAATACACCAGGGCCGAACGCTCGTCGGCTTCGACGCTCCGGTCGGTCAGGATTTCACGCACCATTTGGTCCCAGGGTATGTTTTGGGCAACCATTTCTTTGAGCTCGAAATAGAAGGCGTTGCGGAAGGGGGCTTCCTCTCCTATCGGCGCATTTTGGAAAAGCTCTCCCAGGAAGTTGCTCCAACGATTGTTGAAGGCTTCGCTCTCCAAAATGGCTTGAATCATGAGAGACCGTTTCTCGGGACGCGTATCTCCGAGAAACGCGGCGATGGTTTCGGGGTCGGGAAGCCGGCCGGTCAGGTCCAACCATACCCTGCGAAGAAAGCCCCTATCCCCTACCAAGGGCTCGGCTTCCACCTGGGCTTCGCGTTGCTTGCCCAAAAAGGCGTCTACCTCACTGAGCGTTTGGCCGCCATCCGCGGCGAACCCCAAAGCCGACCAACCCAGTAAGAAGATGCCGAAACAGTATTTGACCTTTATATAAGAAACGTTCATGAGTTCCTCCTTAGACAAACAGCGTATCGATATCGTAGATGGGCCCTAAATCACGGGTTTCCACGAGATCGATGATCTTGCCCGAGGAGGCATCCTCGAAGCGTTCCGTCCAGTCCACGCCCATGGCGCTGTAAATGGTGGCCAGCAGGTCGTTGATGCCCATGTAGCGGGCATGCGACCAACCGGGGTCCACGATGGCGTTGCCCAGCAGGTTGGTCGTCCCGATCAAACGGCCCGGCTTGACGCCGCCACCCGCCACCACCGCGGGCACCACATCACGCAAATGGTCGCGGCCATTGCCGTTGTTCAGAGGTCCCACGGTGCGGCCGAATTCGCCCATGGCCACCACCAGCGTTTCGTCCAACAAGGAAGCGCCGCCAGCCTGACCCGGCTTGGCTGCTAGCGATTCCAGCAACAAGGAAAAGCCCCCGTCGAAGGCTCTGCTCAGGGCGGGTAGGGCGTTGGGTCCGTATATTTCTCCATGGTGGTCCCAATCTCCCAAAACCAACTGGAACACACGGCAACCTTTTTCCACCTCCAGCAACCGGACCACCATCTCGCATTGATCTTTAAAAATAGCGGCCTGGTCCCGGCCGATGCTCTGGCTGGCCGGATTGAGCAGGCCTTGCAACTCGGTATCGCCCATCAACTCGCGGGCCTTGTCCCGCAAGCGAATATGGTTGACGCGCACATCGTCGGGAAGGCCCAACTCGCCAACCAAACCATCGAGCAGGGCGAGCCGGTCTCCGGCGCCTGGAAAGTCGTGGTTCAAATTGTCGATGCCGCCGGACTCGTTCAGCGCCAGTCCGCGATGACCCACGGGTAAGAAGCCGCTATTGGCATCGCGCCCCATGGTCACCACCGTGGGCAGGGTGTAGTGGTCCAGGCGCTCCCGCTCCAGTTTGTATGACAAGACCGCGGTAAAGTGCGGGATCTCGCTGGCAAGCGTGGCGCCGGGCCGCCGGGCGGTGAGCAGATGGTAAATTGCCCGTTCATGGACCGCTTCATCCGCGGTAATCGAGCGCACGATCGAGAACTTATCGGTCATTCGACTCAACCGCGGCATGGTGCCCACGGGCCACATGAATCCATCGCCCAGGTTTTCCACGCCCAGCACATTGGCGTTCCAGGCCGCTGGCTTCAAATCAAAGGTGTCCACATGGCTGGGCCCGCCTTCCAGTAACACAAAAATTAAATTGCGCGCGGTATGCCTCGGGGTCACCGGCGCCTTCAGACGCGGCAGCGGTTTCCAGGAGGGCCGCCCGGAGGCCATTGCGAGCCCTCCGGCCACGCCCACGGCCATGCCGCCTAAAAATTGTCGCCGTTTCATCATCATAAATTCCACCTTTCCCCTGTGGGAGATTTCCGGTCGGACGCCGGGAAGCCCTGGCAGGACCAATCTGCGCCATGGTTCCCAACCTCGCATCCGTCGAAACCGGTTGTCCCAACCCAAACAAAAGTGCCGAATCCTCATGGTTATCTCATGGGAAGCATTTTCAAAACCGGGTGATGACCAACCTTTCACCTCATGCTACGGTTCGCCGAGGGTTTTCCCCTATTTCAAAAAAATCTTTTTTCGGCTACCGGCTTGAGGCTTCAAGAGGATTGGGGCCTCACGGCGCCACATCGAACCCGCCCTAAAGCAAACCAAACAGGTTCCAAAGGATTTCTCGCCATGGCAATTGACTGATCCTGACGCCCGTCAATCAATGGCGTTTCCAGGAAACCCGGGGCTTACGATTTCGGTCATCACAGCCGCATTTTTTCTCTGCTTTTCAGCAAATTTTAATGGGAGCCCCTTTTTCACCGTTACAAGCTTTTGTCCTCAGAGCCTCGACGTGCCAGACTTGATTTCAAAACTCCATGCATATCCTCACGGCGGTTAGGACCGACTTTTGCAAAACCCACGTTTCATCCTGATGGGATTGACTTTTTTGCTTCTTTCCCAATGCGGCGAAAACCAATCGAAATATCCAGAGAATGATTCCATTGAGCGAATGTTTTCTCGGCCCCGACAACTGGTCATTCCGCAAGCCGTGGCCGAAGATGCGGCATGGGAATGGCGGGGAAAACACTTCGAAAGTCAATGGGTGCGCCTGGAAGAGGAACGATGGGTTCTTCTGAGAAGTCCAGAGGTCGCCATGAATAGCCTAAATGAGGTGGAGCGCATCGACATCCAGTTGGCCAGTTTTCCTCGAAATACTAGCTTCTCGATTCACTGG
>JBGTRP010000797.1:0-3687 GCA_041940685.1 Acanthopleuribacteraceae bacterium | reverse complement strand
GCATGGGCAAGGAACTGGGCGTGGAGTTGCCGTTGCGGTTGCTGTTCGGTGCGTCGAGCGTGGCGGAGTTGGCGCGGGCAATCGGAGAGTTGGGAGAGGAAACAACCCGTCTGGAGCCGATCCCGAGAGTGTCCAGGGAAGGGGTGCTGCCGCTTTCGGACGCGCAAAGCCGGCTTTGGTTTTTAGACCAGATGGAGGGGCCCAACGCCACCTACAACATGCCGTTGACGCCGACCTTCCACGGTCTTGTGAGCGTCCTGCTGCTGGAGAGGAGCCTGGCCGAGGTATGGCGGCGTCACGAGGCGCCGCGCACCAGTTTTCCCGCCAAGGACGGCAACCCCTACCAACGCATCCACGACGCGGGAGAGGCGTGCTGTCCCCTGGTGGATTTCAGCGGATTGGAGGCATCCTCAATTCAACGGGTCTTGCACCGGGTTTTGGATGCGGAAGCCGCCTCTCCGTTTGACCTCGCGCGTGGGCCACTGTGGCGCGTCCTGCTGTTGCGAAGCGGCTTCGAGGACCTGATCTTGCGCCTGAACATGCATCACATGGTTTGTGACGGCTGGTCCCTCGACCTTCTGTTGCGGGAATGGATGACGCTGTACAACGGGCTCCTGGTGGAGGCGCCGGTTCATCTGCCGGCCTTGGCCATCCAGTACGCGGACTTCGCCTATTGGCGGCAGTCCCGCCAAAACGAGGCGAGGCTCGCGGCTTCCTGGGCGTACTGGCGCGATCGATTGGCGGATTTGCCGGAGTTGCACGACTTGCCCATGGACCGGCCCCGTCCCGCGCTGCAAACCAACCGGGGCGCTGAAATCCGATTCGAAATGGGCCAAGAATTGACGCGGCAATTGCATCGCCTGAGTAGCCGCACCCAATCCACGTTGTTCATGACCTTGGAGACCTGCTTCGCGGTGTTGCTGGCGCGTTACAGCGGCCGCGGAGATATCGTGGTGGGCACGCCGGTAGCCAACCGCGAACGCATGGAGGTTCAACCGCTGATCGGGTTGTTCGTGAATACGCTGGTCTTGCGCCACGACCTCGCGGACAATCCCGAGTGCCTGGAACTGCTGCGGCGCGTCCGCACGTCGGCGCTGGAGGCCTATGCGCACGCGGATTTCCCCTTCGAGCAGTTGGTGGCGCGCCTCCATCCGGAGCGGACCACGAGTCATGCGCCGCTCTGCCAGCTTGTGTTTAGCCTCACGCGCGCAAGGGAACTCATCCATCCGAGAGGATCTCGTCTGGGGTATTTGGAGCGGCCGGGCAATGTTGCCAAGCTCGACCTGGCGCTGACCATGGAAGAAGGCTCCGATGGCCTGCACGGCGCCGCCACCTACAGTAGCGACCTTTTCGATGCAGCCACGATCGTCCGCATGCTCGCCCATTTCCGGAACCTGGCGGCCTCATTGGCGGCGAACCCGGAGCGCCGCGTGGCGGAGTTGGAGATCTTGAGCGAAGAGGAACGACGGCAAATCTTGTTCCATTGGAACCCAACCGAGCCTCAACTCCCCGAGCCGCGGGGGCTGCACCAAATTTTTTCTGACTGGGCGCAAAAAGCTCGGGACCGGATCGCCCTGGTGAAGGGCGAATCCCAGATCAGCTATGGGTATTTGGCGTCCCGGGCGCGGCATATTGCCGGCCTGCTCCGATTCAAGGGGATTGAGCCGGAGGCGGTCATTGCCATCCACGACGACCTGAGCATTCATTTGGTGTCGGGTGTCCTTGGGGCGTTGATGGCGGGGGGCTCTTATCTTGTCCTGGATCCCGAGTATCCCGAGGACCGGCTGCGCTATGTAATGGAGGATTCTGGGGCCAAGATTCTCTTGAAGGGAGATCGAAAGCCGACCTGGCCGGCGCCTCCACATGTGAGCGTCCTGGAACTCGGCAACGACGGTTACGAGGCGTCCGACCCACTCGCGCCGGTCATGGATTGCGTTCCGGGTCAATCCGCTTTCGTGATTTACACGTCCGGGTCCACCGGCCGCCCCAAGGGCATTCGGGTGGGACACGCCAATGTGCTGGCGCATCACCGCGGTTTTGAGGCGCTCGCTCCGAGCGCGGACCCGCTGGTTGGCACCTCGGTCGGCGCACTCGGGTTCGATGCGCTGGTGTGGGAGCTCTTTTCGAACCTTTGTTTTGGCGGAACCCTTCACCTCTGCTCCCAATGGTCCTTGATCCATACGCAAGCCTTTGTGGACTACCTGCTCTCACGCCGGGTAACCAGTGTTTTCCTTCCGCCTGGCGTGTTGGAGGAGGTGGTCGGTAATTTTGAAAAGGGCAAGGGGCGCTTTCCCCTCAAGCGAATGCTCGTGGGCGTGGAGTCCATCAAACAGGGAACCCTGCAACGCTTCCGCGATCTTTCTCCGGCAGTGAAGATCATCAATGGTTACGGGCCCGCGGAAGCCACGATTTGCGCGACATTCTTCGACTTCAGAGAACAGCAGGATCCCTTTCAGCGGGTTCCCATCGGCAAGCGCCTCCAGGGATACCAAATCTATTTGCTGGATTCGCGTCTCGAACCCGTTCCCATTGGAACCAAGGGCGAAATCTATATCGGCGGCGCGGGTCTGAGCCGGGGTTATGGAAACCTTCCTGATCGAACCGCGTTGCGCTTCATCCCCCACCCATTCTCCCGAGAGCCGGGAAGACGGCTATACGGCAGCGGCGACCGCGCCTACTTTACGCGGGATGGCAACATGGTTTTTGCGGGCCGCGCCGACCATCAAATCAAACTCCGCGGCTACCGCATCGAGCCCGGCGAAATTGAGGCTGTCCTGGCCGAACATCCCCTGGTGGACAAGCCATTCGTTTTGGTTGGCGAATCCGAACGCGGCAACCGCTACCTGGCGGCCTACTTCACCTGGAATTCTGAGCCCGAGGTCGGCTTGGACCCGCCTGGGGAACGCCGAACGGACCATCCCGCTGAAATCGAAAAAATCAAGAACTTTCTCGCCCGCAAGCTGCCATCTCACATGATCCCATCCGCACTGATCGGGTTGGCGAGCTTCCCCATGACCGCCAATGGCAAGATCGACCGGGCCGCGCTCCCCGAACCGGAAAGAATGGACTCCGGCGGGGTCCGGCGGCCGCCCGAAACGCCCACCGAGGAGATCATGGCCTCGATTTGGTCGGAAATCCTGGGCAAGAAAGTGCTGTCCGCCGGCGATAACTTTTTTGATTTGGGCGGCCATTCCATCCTGATTACGCGGGTCATCTCCCGCGTGCGGGACCTATTTTCCGTTGATTTGCCGGTCAGGGCCTTTTTCGAGGCAACGACCCTGGAAGAATTGTCCGCGCTCATCGATTCTCAGCGCCGGGATCCGTCGGCCGAGGCGCTTGCCCCGATCACGCCCCTTCCCCCGGAAATGTCCCCGCCCCTTTCCTTTACCCAAGAGCGGTTTTGGTTCCTGGCGCAACTGGAAGGGCCGAGCGACGCCTACAACATGCCGGCCTCGGTTGAGTTGCGCGGCGCGCTCGACACGACGGTATTGAACCGGGCAATCGGGCGCATTTTGCGGCGGCACGGGAGCCTGCGGGCCAGTTTCCCCGCTGAAAACGGGCGGCCCCGCCAGATCATCCGACCCAAGGCCGATGTTGCATTGAGCGTGATCGATTTGGGTTGCCTGCCAAACGGAGAGCCGCGGGACTTGGAACGCGCCCGGCCGTAGGGCGTGCTGGAGGTTTCCA
>JBGTRP010000796.1:0-3688 GCA_041940685.1 Acanthopleuribacteraceae bacterium | reverse complement strand
CCAGTGCCGGATCGTGGAAATGCGGTTTTTCGCGGGTCTCACGCTGGAAGAAATTGCTGAGGCACTGGAACTGGACGTGGCCCGCATCAAACGGGAGTGGACCATGGCCAAAGCCTGGCTATTTCAATATATGCATGGAGATTAGGGATTGAGCGCGGGTGATTGGAGCAGGCTCAAGACCATATTCCAGGAGCTGTTGGGGTTGCCGCGAACGGAGCGCGACGCCTTTTTGAAGCGGCTTCAAGACGAGGATGAGAGCATTGCCAGAGAGGTTCTTCGGCTTTATACCGCCCATAACCGAGCCGGAAACTTCCTTGAAAGACCGATCACCGGCGAGATTTCCGAGTTGCTCATGGTCAGGGACCTTCAAGAGCTCGAAAGGGATTTGGAGGGCAGGTTCCGGTTCATCAATATCTTGGGCGAGGGCGGCATGGGTTATGTCCTGCTCGTGGAACAGCTCCATCCCGTAAAGCGCCAGGCCGCTCTCAAGCTGATGAAGCCGGGGACCTCCGGTCCGGAAACCCTCACGCGCTTCAAGGACGAACGCCAGGCGCTGGCCATGATGAACCACCCGCATATCGCCCAAATCTACGAGGCAGGCGCCACGCGCGGGGGCCGCCCCTATTTCGTCATGGAACATGTGGAAGGCATCCCCATCAATCTCTATCGCGAACGGCGCGCGCTTTCCATTGAACAAACTCTAAAGCTGTTCGAGAAGCTTTGTCACGCGGTTCAGCACGCCCATCAGCGCGGCATCGTCCACCGGGATCTAAAACCCTCCAACGTGCTCGTTTCGGGATCCAATGATCCGCCGGTTCCCAAGGTGATCGACTTCGGTATCGCACGCCCGACCGCTCTCCATTCACAGGCTGGAAATCAAGAACCGGAGCCTGTGATCGGCACGCCCGCCTACATGAGCCCTGAACAGGTAGACCCTAGCCTTCGAGACATCGACACGCGTTGCGATATTTACGCGCTTGGCGTGATGCTCTACCAATTGTTGACGGGCAAGTTGCCACTGGAGGCGCCCACGCGCCAAGCATTGATCCTGAAAATTCTCGCCCAGCCACCGGAACTGGCCAGTCAGACCGTTCAAAAAATAGCGGCAGAGCAGAAATCAAAGGGCCGGTCGGATGAGCGGTTACCCGCTCTCGCCAATCGTTTGCGGGGCGATTTGGATGCGATTCTCGCCAAGGCCTTACAGAAAAACCCGGAACATCGCTATGATTCCGCTTCCGCCTTCGCCGAAGACCTCAAACGCCACCGTCTGGTTGTCCCCGTAACAGCCCGCGCGCCCTCGCCATATGTTCGCCTGGGAAAATTCTTTCGCCGTCACAAGCGGCTCACCCCCGCGTTTTTTGCCATCGGGGCAATTTTGACCTTGAACTTGCTCGCCTTATTGGTTGGCTGGCGGCATGCATCTCGATTACGCCAACAGGCATTGGCGCTGCTGAACGAGGCCCGCGCGGAACAAGCGCTGGAGCAGAGGCATTTTTATCTGTTAAGTGAGGCATTGAAACCCCTGTCAAACGACTTCCCAGTTTCCGAAATGACCTTGGAGGATTTATCGCGGCCCGCTCTTGAAAAAGCAGCGCCCCAGCAGGCCGATTAGGACCTTGCCACACGATCCGCGGATCGCGGGGATTCACGCGGAAAAACATTAAGCGCATGAAGGGGCCAAAGAGTCTTTTGCATTACCTTTTAATCAACCTGAAACAGGCTGAAAATGAAGTGCAGGCCAGGGTTCCACTCACCGGAACCATTTGGAATGAGTAAGTATCAAGGAGAAAAGCGCGCTAGCGTTCACGGAATGGCGTATTCCGCTTTCACCTTGCCATTGACGTCCCTTACCGAGGCCAGCCAGCCGCCCTCGACGGCCTCCAGCAATAGGAAATTGAAATCGTGAATGGAATGGTACTGATCCATGCGGATACCCAAATCGGTAAACAACTCCTCATGCGCTTGCAAATATGCGGTAGTCAGAGGGGGATCGAGTTTGGTTCCGCCCGCGCCCGTTACGAATTGGCGTGGCCTGCCATCGTCGAAATCCAAATCTTCGAACTGGTGAATATGTCCGCCAAACAATAGGGAAACGGACTCGGCAAACCCCTTGAGACGGGTTTGGCCCAGAGCGGCCCGCAGGGTCGCATCCATGGTGGAAGAAGCGGTATTGCCGTTGGAATCCACGTAACTGGAAATGGCCCAAAAGGGACGGTGGGTCGCCAGCCAGGCGTTTTCGGTCCGGCTGGCGAGATCGTTGACCATGTTGAGCTCGCCGGCGTACACGGCCACGGCGCCCGAATCCGGTGTTTGGCTGTAATCATCGGGAATTTTGGATGTGTCCAGGACGATCAGTGTCTGGTCTCCAAATTCCAGACCATAGGGCGGCGGATGGTTAACACAATCGGCAAGACCTTCCTTCGCGAGCGGATTGGGGTCCAACAAAAAAAACCAGCCTTTCCAGGATCGGTCGCAGTTCTCGTGATTGCCGCGCACAAAAGCCCAGGGCGCCCCGGAGAGCAAGGAACCGGCCGGATGAAAAAAATCTGTCTGCCAAGTCTCCCAATTGTCCCCGTAGGGACTGCCCTCGCAGCCCGCGTTGCCCTCGGGACAGGGCGTTTCCCGATAGAGGTAATCACCCACGTGAATCACCAGATCTGGTTTGGCGGCAGCGGCGGCAGCGGCAACCTCGGCAAAACGCCAGGCCGGACCCGAACCCCGCCCATTACAGTTCTGCACATCCTCGTTCTTGATGCGGCAGCCCGTATCGCCCAACACCACGACGCGCTTGGGTTTCTCCTTTAAAAGCGCCAACGCCTGGCCGTTCACCCGCGCTTCCTTTACCGAAAAAGGAATTTCACACTCGCAGACATTCATGTCAAAGCCCTCGGGCCTGGTCACGGCTCTCGGCCTCATGGCAAGGGTTTCGCGATCGGTGCGAATTTCAGGGCAAACATCTCCGCTTGCAACCACGCGCGCAATCAAAGCGCCGTCCGGCCCCAACTCGGTCCACGCATACAGCGAGGTTGGCGCGGAAGATTCCCCGCTATCCCGTGCGGCGGTATCCCGGACCACACAGGCCGAGCTTAGAAAAATTATCGCGTTCAGAAACAGGCAGAGAAATTTCCCTATATGCATACAAAACCTCCCGGCGGCCGGTTCGGTCAAACGGCTCCTTTTTCGTAGCTATCCTCGCGGGTTGTGCTCATTATAACCCAGCCCATGGCAGGCTTTTGCGCCCACTTTTTGTCAATGCCACGACCGCATGAAGAGAGAGTTGCAGCAGGGAGACCCTTGCTTTCAAGTCCATCGCCAAATCAATCCATCGGCCGATTCGTTTCCGATAGCCAATTTGATGGGCGGTTACCCCAATTGGTCCCCTGGCAGCGGCCGAAGAAACACAGACCGCCCGGGATTGGCTCCCGTTGGACCTCGGTTGCGTTTTTCCCCATATCGAGAGTCAGCGGAGACCTTTAACTTCCGATGTTGGGGTCCTTATTGTTGAGGTCCATCATCATGATGTCGCTTTCCATGCTGTCGCATTGCCCGTATATCAGGCGGCCGCCGTCCGGGGAAAGGCTGAAGGCCTGATTTTCAAAGCCCAATTTTTTGATGGTGGCGATGATCGTGGTTTCGCCTGTCGTCAGATCCCTTCGCATCACCCGATGCGCCCGCAAAAAATCGAGGT